>SKSL01000062.1 GCA_007123015.1 Natronohydrobacter sp.
CCCCGGAGCATGCAGGATGGCCATCTGCGGCGAATTGAATCCCCTGACCTCGCGCGCGTGGTTTGGTATCGCGGTGCCATGAAGGAAGTTGACATCGCAAGGCGTATCGAAGCCTTTGATGCCGCCAATGTCGGCGGCATGGGCTATTGCACGGACAAGGGGGGCGTTCCACCTCTATCTCCTCGACACCGAGGCGACAATCGCCCGGCTGAAACCTGTCGGAAAAGGCGATAAGGTCAGGCCCGGCTATTGGTCACCCAGACGCAGATGGGAAGATATAGGCGACATGAGCGGCGTCATCCTCCCGCTCGGTGAAGCCCTCGAATTCATCGCAAATGAAGGCGTCATCTCGACCTGGACTTGACCAAAATGTACAAAGTAGAGCTTAGAAAGTGACCCATCCGGGTCTGACCGCAGCGCCATGCGCTGCGCAGGCGCGGCGATCTGCCTGGAAGAAGCGCCGTACCCGGTCATGGCAATCCGCAGTTCAGTTCAACAGATTGACTTTCGGATTACGCAAGTTGGTCAGGTACGACCAAGACCCCCATAGTTGGTCAAATTAGCGCGCTCGATGGGCCTAATGCCCCAAACTGAAGGGTTGCCGTTCCGAACTGGGATCACGATCGCCACATCAGGCAGAGATCGAGGACGCTGCCTGTCCTCAGTTATGCCGATACGGCGCATCAGGTCGGATGATGCGTGTCGGCGTGATAATCAGATCCAGCTGCTGGTCCGTCGCCTCGATTGGAACCTGATCCACTTCCTGCACGTCATATCCGAAACCGATGGCCAAGACGCGTCCACTGGCGCGCAGCTGCTCGAGCGTCCGGTCATAAAACCCCCCACCGTAGCCTAGCCGGAACCCGTGTCTGTCGAAGGCCACCAAGGGGACAATCAGGGCCTGTGGCACCAAAAGCGCTGGTTGCGCCGGGATCAGTGTTTTGAAGGCCCCCTCCACCATGGCGCATCCGGGGTGCCATTGATGAAATTCCAGCGCTTCCCCTTTGGCCCGGACCACTGGCAAGGCCACTGGGCCAGGGTGCAGAGTCATAGCCACGAGCGGGTCAAGTTCCCCTCTGATTGGAATATACCCAGACAGAACTGTTTGCGTCAGTTCAGCCCCGAACACCTTGCGCAACAGTTCTGAAAGCTTCGTACAGGTTTTCTTGGACGCGTCGGCGTTCTGACTTGCTGCCTGACGCCGCTCGAGCAGATCACGGCGCAACTGCGCTTTGCATTGCGCCAGCGCGGCAGGCATGTCCTGATTGCTCATGATGATGCTATCCTTATGCCGTTTTCAGGCAGAATGGGATAACAGCGCCAAGCATTCCAGTCGTTTCACGGCGAGTCGCGCGCTGCCAGCGACGAGAGCGCGGCCAAGGCTGGTCTGAAATAAGCAAAAATCGTCAATGAGAAAACCAGCGCAACGGCGCC
Source organism: Natronohydrobacter sp. (assembly GCA_007123015.1). Taxonomy (GTDB): domain Bacteria; phylum Pseudomonadota; class Alphaproteobacteria; order Rhodobacterales; family Rhodobacteraceae; genus Roseinatronobacter. The sequence continues at coordinate 1,435 of SKSL01000062.1, forward strand.
AAACAGGCTATAGGCAACGGCCGCGATCCAGATGTTGCCGCTTGCCATCAGGGCGAAAGCGGCGGCGAGACATCCGCAAAGGATGGCGAGAAGAAAACTGGCGAGATGCATCAATGGACCTGAGTGATTCAAATTTTCACTCATCAGTTAAACCGAAAAATGCAAAGGACAGGTTAAGAAATATCCCTTTTTCTCTGCTCTCGCGCCGAAAATTCCTGATTCAGACCCCGGACGAAATCCGAAAGCGCCGTCTGGCGGTCGCGCCGCAGCCGTTCTGCGGCGATAATTCCGCGCAGCGCAGCATCGGTGTGGTCCAGATCATCGTTGATCAGCACGTAATCATATTCGGCCCAATGGCTGATTTCATCTCGGGATTTCTGCATCCGCCCTGCAATCACATCGTCACTGTCCTGCCCACGCCCGCGCAAACGCGCATCCAGCGCCGCGATCGAGGGGGGCAGGACGAAGATCGACACGACATCCTTGCCCAATGACGAATTGCGCACCTGCTGACCACCTTGCCAGTCAATATCGAACAGCATGTCGCGCCCCTCGCGCAGGGCCGTCTCGACAGGGGCCCTGGGCGAACCGTAGAAATTCCCAAACACCTCGGCATGTTCGAGCATGTCCCCTGTTGCGATCATATCCTCGAAATCGGCGCGCGACCGGAAATAATATTCCCGGCCATCCACTTCGCCTGCACGCGGCGCGCGGGTCGTGGCCGAGACCGAAAAGCGGATCGTCGGGTCCCAGTCCATCAAGCGCCGCGCCAAGGTCGATTTCCCCGCCCCAGAGGGCGATGACAGGATGATCAGCAAACCGCGCCGCGTCATAGGCTTACTCCACGTTTTGAACCTGTTCGCGCATCTGGTCGATGACAGTCTTGAGGTCAAGCCCGATCCGGGTCATGTCAAGATGCTGCGCCTTGGAACACAGGGTATTGGCCTCGCGGTTGAATTCCTGTGTCAGGAAGTCCAGTTTGCGCCCAACCGGACCACGGCCCACCAAAAGCGCGCGACCAGAGGCGCAATGCGCCTCCAGCCGGTCAAGTTCTTCTGTCAGATCCGTCTTGACTGCCATCAGGGCCAATTCCTGCGCGACGCGCTCTGGATCGGCCCGCCCTGCATCCTGCACCTGCGCGAGTGCACGCTGAAAATGTGCGCGCAACTCGGCGCTGCGATCTTGCAGCAGCGCCCGCGCCTGGGCGGTCAGATCAGCGATCTGATCAAGCTGCGCGGCCAGAAACACGGCCAAAGCAGCCCCTTCATTGGCGCGCGCCTGCGCGAAAGCGTCCAGCAGGCGGTCGAAATCGGTGCTCAGCGCTGTCAACACAGTGTCCGTGGGCAGTGCGGCAAGATCGGGCCCGTGCTGTACCACCCCGCGCCAGCCCAGCAGATCCAGCGCTGTGGGCGCGCGCAATTCAACGCCCGCAGCCTCGGCCTGCGATTGCACCAGTTTGAGCGCGGCCAGCGCGTCACTCAGGGCCTGCGCATCAACACCAAGGGCGGCATCGGCGCGGGTGATACGCAAACGTAAACTCACACTCACATTGCCGCGTGACAGATGTGCCGCCAGCTTGTCCCGCAACAGCTTTTCAAGCGCACCCAGCCCTTCGGGCAGGCGAAACCGGATATCCAGACCGCGCCCGTTCACAGCGCGCATTTCCCATTCCCAGTCAAGGAGCGCTGCCTCAATGGCCGCAGTCCCTGCATGGCTGGCATAGCCTGTCATCGAATACATATGCGGCCCTTCTGCTGCGACGCTGTCATCTGCCCTTGTTTAACCAAATTCACAAAAACAAGCAGAAATCGAGCACAATTCGAGCTATTAACATCTCATTAAGGCCGCTTGCGACATGTTTCGAGAATCTCTGCATGCGAGCGGTGGGGGCAGTGATCAGTGGCGATAGGCTGCTACAGACAGAGAAGGAAAAAACTATGTCCGACCATGGCTTTATTGCGGGTAAGACCGCGCTTCATGCGGCACTGGGCCATTCGGCGGTCTCGCAGGTTTGTGCATATTGGGCGTCGTTGCGCGCAGAGGGCAGGTTGCCGCGTCGCAGCGCGATCAATCCCGGTGCCTTCGGCGCAGCCTTGCCCTATGTGTTCCTGACAGAACTGGTCACACCGCGCGTGGCGCGCCTGCGTATCTGCGGCCATAGGGTCGAGGATTTGATGGGCATGGACATGCGCGGGATGCCGCTGAGCGCTCTGTTCGCGGGCAAAGCCACTACAGCTATCACCGAAGCCATCGAGCAAACCGGGCTGGGCGCGCGTGTCATGCTATCACTGGAAAGCGTCGGGGATGTCCCGCAGCACAGCTTGCGGGCGACACTGGCGCTGCTGCCGCTGACAGATGACACAGGCCAGATCACCCGAATTCTTGGGGTGTTTGACCTGCAGGGCGAGATCGGGCGCACGCCGCGCCGGTTCACACTGGCCGAACCTGTGGTCGAGACCCCGGCTGCGCCGCTGCCCAAACCGCGCCCGGTTCTGCGGGTCATCCGTGGGGGGCGGGCCTGATTTCCAGGGTTTTCCTGCCCGTCGCAGCGGGATAGAAGGCGCGAAACGCTTCTCGGGAAAGGCCGCGCCATGATCCTCTATCCTGCCATCGACCTGAAAGACGGCCAATGCGTGCGGCTTTACAAGGGCGAGATGGATCAGGCGACCGTCTTCAATGACAGCCCTGCCGATCAGGCCCGCGCTTTTGCGGCGCAAGGCGCCGAGTGGCTGCATCTGGTCGATCTGAATGGCGCTTTCGCAGGTGCCCCGGTCAATGCGCAAGCGGTCGAGGCCATCCTGGCTGCGGTCACGATCCCTTGCCAGCTGGGCGGCGGTATCCGCGACATGGCCACGATCGAGGGCTGGTTGTCGCGTGGTCTGGCGCGCGTGATCCTTGGAACTGTCGCGGTCGAAAACCCCGATCTGGTCCGGCAGGCGGCACGCGCTTTCCCCGGACAGGTGGCCGTCGGGATTGATGCGCGCGAAGGGCGCGTGGCGACCAAGGGCTGGGCAGAAGAAACCGATGTGCTGGTCACCGATCTTGCGCGCCAGTTCGAAGATGCGGGCGTCGCGGCCATCATTTACACGGATATCAACCGCGACGGGGCGATGCAGGGGCCGAATGTGCAGGCGACTGCCGATCTGGCGCGCGCTGTTGCGATCCCGGTCATCGCCTCGGGGGGCGTGTCGCGGCTGGACGATCTGATCGCGCTGCGTGACTGCGGGGCGGCGCTGGATGGGGCGATCTCGGGGCGCGCGCTTTATGACGGCAAACTCGATCTGGCCCAAGCGATGGCCGCGCTCAGGGCGCGCTGATCTGGGGCTGGAGGATCCGCAAGGCTTCCTTGCGGGCCCAGGGTTTCAACGCAGCCCCTGGCCCGTCCAGAAACGCCAGCACTGTTGCCGGATCGCGCCGCGACAGATCGCGCAGCCACCAGGCGACGGCTTTCTGTATGAACCAGTCGCGCTCTGTGACATAGCCCTCGGCCCAGCCCAGAACCCGTGCCCGCACAGCCAGATCAGCCGCTTTCGGATGTGGCAGCCGCGCCCAGGGCAGCGTCATCACGAGCGCGGCACGCCGGGTCCACATGTTCTCGGCGCGGATCCAGCTTTCGACCTCATCCAGCCGGGTCGGGTCTGCCTGCAACCGCTTCGCGGCAGCGATACTGGCGTGATCGGCCAGCGCCCAGCTGTCAAACCCCTGTGCCCAACCCGCGATGATCTGCCAGACGGGCGCATCATCGGGACGGATCCGCGCCTGGGTCAGAAGTTTGGCCGC
>SKSL01000264.1 GCA_007123015.1 Natronohydrobacter sp.
GTCGCGCTTTGTTAATGCAAAGGATGCAAGTGCCACGCGCGACGGGCTGACGAAAGGCACGGTCGATATCTGCATCGGCACCCATGCGCTTTTGGCGAAATCGGTGAAATTCGCCAATCTCGGACTGCTTGTCATTGACGAAGAACAGCATTTCGGTGTGGGCCACAAGGAGCGCCTGAAAGAGCTGCGCAGCGATATTCATGTGCTCACCCTCACAGCCACCCCGATCCCGCGCACGCTGCAACTGTCACTCACAGGGGTGCGCGATCTCTCGATCATCCAGACCCCGCCGGTCGACCGGCTGGCGATCCGCACCTATGTCAGCGAATTCGACACTGTGACGCTGCGCGAAGGCTTGCTGCGCGAACATTACCGGGGCGGCCAGTCGTTCTTCGTGGTCCCGCGCATCTCGGACCTGCCCGAGATCGAGGAGTTCCTGAAAACCCATGTGCCGGAACTGAGCTATATCATCGCCAATGGGCAGATGGCGGCAGGTGAGCTGGATGAGCGCATGAATGCGTTTTATGACGGCAAATATGATGTGCTTCTGGCCACCAGCATCGTGGAATCCGGCCTGGACATCCCGCGCGCGAATACGATGATCGTGCATCGCGCGGATATGTTCGGTCTGGCGCAGCTTTACCAGATCCGGGGCCGCGTGGGCCGATCCAAGACCCGCGCCTATTGCTTCCTGACCACGAAACCGCGCAGCCCGCTGACGCCGCAGGCGCAGCGGCGGCTGAAACTGCTGGCCTCGCTCGACAGTCTTGGCGCGGGGTTCAATCTGGCCAGCCATGACATGGATCTGCGCGGGGCGGGCAATATTCTGGGCGAGGAACAATCCGGCCATATCAAGGAAGTGGGCTACGAGCTTTACCAGCAGATGCTGGAAGACACGATCACCAAGCTGCGCTCGGGCGAGATCACCTCGCTGGAGGATCTGGACGGGCAATGGTCACCACAGATCAATCTGGGCGTGCCGGTGCTGATCCCGGAAGACTATGTGCCGGATCTGGATGTGCGGCTGGGCCTCTATCGGCGTTTGTCAGGACTGACCAGCAAGGTTGATCTGGAAGGCTTCGCCGCAGAACTGATCGACCGGTTCGGCAAGCTGCCGCGCGAAGTGAACACGCTGCTGGCAGTGGTGCGGATCAAGGCAGAATGCAAGCGCGCCGGGATTTCCAAGCTCGATGCCGGGCCGAAAGGCACAACAGTCCAGTTCCATCGCGACAAATTCGCGGCGCCACAAGGTCTGGTGGCCTTCATTCAGGGCGAGAAGGGTCTGGCGAAGATCAAGGATAACAAGATCATCGTTCAGCGCGACTGGAAGACCGAAAAAGAGCGCGTGCGCGGTGCATTCGCGATTGCGCGCGATCTGGCGGGGCATGCGGGTGCTGTCTGAGTTTCCGGTGAAACAAACGGCCGGGACATTGCCCGGCCGTCCAGTGCTTGCCTGATCAGGCTCAGGTCACAGAAGTTCTACCTCATCCTCTTCAGGTGCATCTTCCACAGCCGCATCCTCATCCCCGACAAAGGCGATCATCAGATCTTCCACCTCGAAAGACTGGATCACCTCGTCATAGGCGGCAAGCAGCGCGTCTGCATCCTCGAACGGGCCTTCAAGGCGGAACACCTCTTCCAGATCGTCACCTTGATAGAAGATGACGGCATTGAAGAACGGAATGTCATTGGGTGAAGTGCTGTCCATCAAGGCGACGTAATCGGCAAAAGTGCCCTCCGCGTCTTCGGGCAGATCGTCGTCGGTGAAGGCGAAACCACCAAGGATGTCCGCCTCCGGGTCATAGACGAAAAACACCTTGGAATAGGTGGCATCTTCCTGATCGCCGTTGTCATCATCCCCGTTATCGTCGTCGCCGTTGTCATCATCTCCGTTATCGTTGTCGATCTCGGGATTGCCTGAAACAGCTTTGATCGACCCGCCGCCATTGACCGATGTCGCGCGGATTCCAATGAAATCCACGTCATCAATGCTGGCCACGTTCAGGTCCACAGTCAATGACTCGCCTTCCTGAAGGAAAGTTTCCTTATCCGTGCCTTCGCGTCCCAGCCCCGGACGGCTAAGGGCAATGGCATCATCCCATTGCACTCGTTCTCCTTCGAACAACGAGCCGCCGCCATTCATGTTAAGGGGGCCGCTCAACCCGGCACTTGGTCCGGAGAAGTCGTCATCGCCAGTGTAGATCGCATTGACGTCCATCGACCCTTCAAGCATTGCGATTTCGGCCCTGACCTGTCCGTCTTGCTCGAAGACCGTGACAGTATAGGACAGCCCGTTTTCCGCAAAAGTGAAGATGCGTGACATGATGTAATCCCCCTTCTGTGACACCCTGATCTTTTAACACGATCTCAGCGGGCAGAAGCAGCGCTCTGGACGTGGTAAAAACACTTGTAACCTTCAAGCCGGAATACACGAGTTGCGCAGGAAAGCAAACTTTGGAAACTCTGCGTCTTGCAGTTTGGAGGGCGATTTTTTCCGGAACCCTGGCCGCTTCCTGTTCAGGCCGCAACAAAGCTTTGGACCCCCACGAATTGTTTACATTTCCCGGAAATCGTAGCGCCGGGCCTGAGCGTTCTCGACGCAACGCATCCCAGCCGGTACATAGTGGTAAGACGCGCCGACACATCCCTTGGCTCTGCACATGAAGATCACGCTCAAGCAATTGCAATATTTCCGCGCCCTTGCCGAGGCGCGCAATTTCGGACGTGCAGCAGAGATCGCCAATGTGACCCAGCCTGCCTTGTCCATGCAGATCAAGGAACTGGAAGCCATACTTGGTGTCCAGCTGGTCGAACGGCTGCCACGCGATGTGCGGCTGACCCGCGAAGGGCGCGCGGTGCTGGAACGGGCCGAACGTGTGCTGACCGAGGCGATGGAGCTTGAAGCCAGTGCGCGGCGCGCGACCTTGGGGGCAGCGCTTAATGTCGGCATGATCCCCACAGTCGCGCCGTATCTGCTGGCCGGTACGCTGGCGCGGCTGCGCGCCGCCGATATCACTCGCGATCTGCGCCTGCGAGAGGCGCAGACAGCGGATCTGCTGAGCGCCTTGCGCGATGGGCGGCTGGATGCGGTCGTGCTGGCCGACCCGCCAAACAGCCCGGATCTTGAAGCCGCTGCGTTGTTTGAAGATCGTTTCCTGCTCGCTGGCACCGAGGCGCGGTTGCAAGCGCTTGACGGCGGGCCAGAGGCGCTGCGGCCAATGGCGCTCAGGCCCGAACATCTGTTGCTGCTGGATGAAGGGCATTGCCTGGCCGATCAGGCGCTGGAATTCTGCCGCCTTGACCGACGGCAGACCCGGCTGGATCTGGGGGCCTCGTCGCTGGGAACGCTTTGTGGGTTGGTGGCAGAAGGGTTCGGCCTGACCTTTTTGCCGGAAATCGCGCTCGCGTCGGAAACCGCCGCCAGCCCCGCGCTGAGCCTGCGCCGCTTCAAGGTCCCGGAACCTGCGCGCAGGATTGCGCTGGTGCGCCGCAAGGGCAGTGCCGGGGGCGCGTGGTTCGAGGATCTGCAGGCGCATCTTTGTGCGGCGGGGGCAGAATTGCTGGCAGGCGCACAGCAGATTGCGCAGCGTGGTGACAGCGCGCGCGGCTGATCGCAGTGTGCAACCGAAGTGCGTGCCATGATCGAGATGCATGGCTGACTTGCGCTGCGTTAGTTGTTTTCTGAATGCGTTAAGGCTATCTAACCAGTCATATTTGGAGGAGACTGAGCCTTGCGCGATCTGAAACTGCCCGACCAGCGTCACCCTGAAAAAGCGCGCAAGCCTGTTCAGACCCAGCCCAAGAAACCTGGCTGGATCCGTGTCAAGGCACCTGGCGGGGCAGGCTATGCCGAAACCCACAAGATCATGCGCGAGCATAAGCTGACAACTGTCTGCGAAGAAGCGGGCTGCCCGAATGTCGGCGAATGCTGGTCCCAGGGCCATGCGACCATGATGATCATGGGTGAGATTTGCACGCGCGGTTGTACCTTCTGCAATGTGGCGACAGGACGGCCCGACACGCTGGACGCGTTCGAGCCTGGCCGTGTGGCCGATGCTGTGGCAAAACTGGGGCTGAAGCATGTGGTGATCACGTCGGTTGACCGCGATGATCTGGACGATGGCGGGGCCGAGCATTTCGCCCAGACCATCCGCGCTGTCCGCCATCGCGCGCCCGACACCACGATCGAGATCCTGACGCCGGATTTCCTGAAATGCGCGCCATCAGCGCTGGAAACTGTCGTGGCAGCGCGCCCGGATGTGTTCAACCACAATCTGGAAACTGTCCCGGGCCTTTACCCCGAAGTGCGTCCCGGTGCGCGCTATTTCCACAGTTTGCGCCTGTTGCAGCGGGTGAAGGAACTGGATCCGTCCATGTTCACCAAATCCGGCATCATGGTGGGGCTGGGCGAGGATCGGCAGAGTGTGTTGCAGGTGATGGATGACATGCGTGCAGCGGATGTGGATTTCATCACCATCGGCCAGTACCTGCAGCCCACACCACGCCATCACCGTGTGGACCGCTTTGTGACGCCGGAAGAGTTCAAGGGCTACGAGACAGCCGCTTTTGGCAAGGGGTTCCTGATGGTTTCGGCCACGCCCCTGACGCGGTCAAGCTATCATGCCGGCGAGGATTTCGCGCGCCTGCGGGCCGCGCGGCAGGCCGCGCTTGCTTGATCTGCGCGCGGCGCATGGGGACAGGGCGGGTGCCTCCGGCGGGAGTATTTTCAGCAAGAAAATGCAGGCGGGGCGTGCAATATGTCTGCCCTGGCGTTAGGAGGGCAACAAAGCTGAGTCTGGAGCCCAAGCCATGAGTTTTTCCCGGTCCATCAAGATTGCGCCCTCGATCCTGGCAGCGGATTTCGCGAATTTCGGGGCAGAATGCCGCGCTATTGAAGATCAGGGCGCGGATTGGGTTCATGTCGATGTGATGGACGGGCATTTCGTCCCGAACATCACGTTCGGACCTGCGACCTGCGCGGCGATCCGGCCGCATATTCGGGGCGTGATGGATGTGCATCTGATGATCGCGCCAGTTGACCCGTATGTCGAGGGCTTTGCGAAAGCAGGCGCGGATATCATCACTGCGCATATGGAAGCCGGGCCGCATATCCACCGCACATTGCAGGCGATCCGTGTGACAGGGGCGAAGGCCGGGCTGGCGCTCAATCCGGGGACGGGTCTTGACGGTGTCGAAAACCTGCTTGATCTGCTTGATCTGGTTTGCGTGATGACAGTCAATCCCGGCTTTGGCGGGCAAGCTTTCATTGACATGAGTGACAAGGTCCACCGATTGCGCGCGCTGATCGGGGACCGGCCGATCCATATCGAGATCGATGGCGGGATCACGCCGGATACTGCCCCGATCATGGCGCGGGCGGGGGCAGATGTGCTGGTGGCGGGATCCGCGGTTTTCAAAGGTGGCTCTGCGGCAGAGCCGGCAGCCTATGGGGCCAATATCCGGAACATCCGGGCTGCAGCCGAGGCCGCGCTAGGGGTGGTCGTGTGATCCGGGCGGTTATCTTCGATCTTGACGGGACCCTGATCGACAGCGCCCCGGATATCTGGCGCGCGGCCAATCAAGTGCTGGAGGGCGAGGGGCTGCCACATGTCACATTCGAGCAGTCGCGCAGCTTCATCGGGCGCGGGGCAAAGGTGTTTGTAGAGCGGATGGAACTGGCGGTCATGGGCGCGAATGATCCCGCGCGCACAGCGCATCTGTTCCAGCGCTTCCTGCATTTCTACGAGCGCGCGCATGAAGGAACGCGGGTCTATCCGCATGTGCCAGAAGCTCTGCAGGCGTTGCGAGGGCAGGGGCTGCGGCTGGGTCTGTGCACCAACAAACCCTTGCGCCCGACGCAGGCCGTTCTTGCGCACCTGGGCTGGGACAGGCTGTTCGAGATCGTGATCGGCGGCGATTCTCTGGCGGTGGCAAAGCCTGATCCCGCGCCGCTTCTGGCCGTGCTTAAGGGGCTGGAGGCGGGCCTGCCCGAGATTGCCTATATCGGTGACAGCGAAACGGATGCCGAGACTGCAGAGCGCGCGGGCGCGCGGTTCGGGCTTTACACAGAAGGCTACCGTAAAGCGCCAGCAGAGGCGCTTTATCATCAGTTCCGCTTCAGTGATTACCGCGATTTGCCGGATCTGGTGCATGGCTGAGCGCCGCCGTCCCATGCCGCCCCCTTTGCCGACACCGAAGCCGGGGCTGTGGCGGCGCACACCACCAGCGATCTTTCCGCCCATCATGGGGCTGTTCGGGCTGGGTCTTGCCTGGCGGGAAGCGGCCCCGGCCTACGGCCTTCCGCTTGCCATCAGTGATCTGATCCTGGGCGCTGTGGCGCTGCTGTTCGCGTTCGCGCTGGTCGCATGGCTGGCCAAGCCCCTGCGTCGCCCTGCCGTGCTGCTTGAGGAGCTGCGCGTGCTGCCGGGGCGCGCAGGGCTGGCTGCGGCCTCGCTAAGCTTGATGCTGCTCGCAGCCGCACTTGTGCCCTTCAGCCCGGCCTTGGCGCGGGCCTTGGGTATTCTGGCTTTTGTCGTCCAGTTCGGCCTGGTCGCGGCCATGATCCATGTGATGCGCGCAGGCCCGCCCGAGGGGCGCGCGGTCACGCCGGTCTTCCATCTGAGCTTTGTCGGCTTCATTCTGGGCGGGCTGGTGGCCAATGGGCTTGGCGCGCAGGATCTTGCGCGCTGGATTCTTTGGGCGATGCTGATCCCGGCAGCTGTGACTTGGGGGATCAGTGCGCGTCAATTGACCCAAGGATTGCCCCCGGCGCCGCTGCGCCCGCTTCTGGCCATTCATCTGGCCCCGGCCTGTCTGTTCACGATTGTTGCCCATGGTGCAGGGATGTCGGCTGCAGCGCATGCCTTCATGGCGCTGTCCGTCGCTCTGGCGGTCGCGCTGCTGGCTTCGGCGCGCTGGCTGGTCGCAGGTGGCTTCTCGGCGCTCTGGGGGGCGTTTACCTTTCCGCTGGCAGCGTTCAGCACTGCTTTGATCGTGATCTCGCAGGGCGTGATCGGCGCGCTTGGCGGTGCTGTTTTGCTCGCCGCAACTGTGATCATCCCGGTCATCGCCTTTCGCATCCTCAAGCTCTGGGCCGGTGGGGTGCTGGCGATCAAGACCAACGCAGCCGAGGCGTGACGGGGCTTTTCTTTTCGGACTGGACGTGAAAAGGGACAGGGCCAAGCGATCCACCCCAGACAGGAGCAAGCCCATGCAGATTCGCGAGGCGCTGACCTTTGACGACGTGCTTCTGGTGCCTGCAGCCTCTTCCGTGCTGCCCACGCAGGCCGATACATCGACGCAGGTCACGAAATCGATCCGGATGAATATTCCGCTGCTCTCTTCGGCCATGGATACAGTGACCGAAGCACGCATGGCGATTGCCATGGCGCAAATGGGCGGGATCGGCGTGATCCATCGCAATCTTGACGTGGACGCGCAGGCGCAGGAAGTGCGCCGCGTGAAGCGCTTCGAGTCGGGGATCGTCTTCGACCCGATCACACTGACGCCGGATCAGACCCTGCACGACGCAAAAGAACTGCAGGCGCGCTACAATGTGACAGGGTTTCCGGTGGTCGATGACAAGGGCCGCGTGCTGGGGATCGTGACCAATCGCGATATGCGGTTCGCCAGCGATGACGCGACGCCCGTCAAGGTGATGATGACGCAGGATAATCTGGCGATCCTGCGCGAACCGGCGGACCGGGATGAAGCGCGTTCGCTTATGCAGGCGCGGCGGATCGAGAAGCTGCTGGTCACCGACGGGCAGGGGCGGCTGACGGGTCTTCTGACCCTGCGCGATATTGACCGGGCTGTGCTGCACCCTTCGGCCTGCAAGGATGATCTGGGGCGGCTGCGGGTCGCGGCGGCCTCGACTGTAGGTGATGCAGGCTATGAGCGGTCGATGGCACTGGTCGAGGCCGGCGTGGATCTGGTGGTGATCGACACGGCGCATGGCCATTCCGAAGGGGTTGCCAAGGCGGTCGAGCGGATCAAGGCGGCGTCAAACGAAGTGCAGGTGATCGCGGGCAATGTGGCCACGGGCGATGCCACGCGCGCGCTGATCGATGCGGGCGCCGATGCGGTCAAGGTGGGGATCGGACCGGGGTCGATCTGCACGACGCGGGTTGTGGCTGGTGTTGGTGTGCCGCAACTGACGGCGATCATGGATTGCGCCGAAGCTTCTGGCGATGTGCCGATCATCGCGGATGGCGGGATCAAGCTGTCGGGCGATTTCGCCAAGGCAATTGCAGCGGGCGCGTCTTGTGCGATGGTTGGCAGCGCGATTGCCGGCACAGATGAGGCTCCGGGCGAGATCATCCTGTATCAAGGCCGCAGCTACAAGAGTTACCGGGGCATGGGATCGCTTGGCGCGATGGCGCGCGGCTCGGCCGATCGCTATTTCCAGAAGGATGCAGCCAGTGACAAGCTGGTGCCTGAAGGGATTGAAGGACAGGTGCCCTATAAGGGTGCGGTCGGCACAGTGGTCTATCAGATGGTAGGCGGGCTGCGCGCCGCGATGGGCTATACCGGCCATGGTACCGTTGATGCAATGCGCGGGCAGTGCCAATTCGTGCGCATCACCAATGCCGGGCTGAAGGAAAGCCATGTCCATGACGTGCGGATCACGCGCGAGAGTCCGAATTACCGGATCGGGTGATGGGGTCTCTGAGTCAGGCCACACTCTTCGGCGACCCCGCAGCGCTGATCGCGGCGATTGTCGCAGTTTGCCTTGTGGGTCTGTCGAAAGGCGGGCTTGGCGGGGCTTTCGCGCTGATGGGCGTGCCGATCCTGTCGCTGGTCATGTCGCCCATTCAGGCCGCAGCCCTGTTACTTCCGCTCTTGCTGATGATGGATGTTGTCAGCCTGTGGACGTGGCGCGGCTGGTTCGACCGGGCGACCCTGTTGCGCCTGCTGCCTGGGGCCTGTGTCGGCATCGGATTGGGCTGGGCGACGGCCGCCTATACCTCCGAGGCAATGGTGCGTCTGATGGTCGGGCTGGTTGCGCTGGGATTTGTCGGGCGCGTCTTGCTGGCCCGCAGCGGCGCACGCGCGCAGGGACAAAGCTGGGCGCGCGGCAGTTTCTGGGGGATCGGGGCAGGCTTTACGAGTTTCGTGGCCCATGCAGGCGGGCCGCCCTATCAGGTCTATGTGCTGCCGCTGCGCTTTGATCCGAAAGTCTATACCGGGACAAGTGTGATCTTCTTTGCGGTGGTCAATGTGGTCAAGCTGGGGCCCTATGCGGCGCTGGGGCAGTTCGACCGGATGGTGCTGGTCTCGGCCTTTGCGCTCTTGCCGCTGGCCGCGGTATCAACTTTGCTGGGGGCGTGGATCATCAAGCGGATGCGGACCGAGGTGTTCTATCCGCTGATGTATGGTATGATCGCGCTGGTGGGGGTGAAGCTGGTCTGGGATGCTGTTTGGGCGTTGGTAGGGTGAGGGAAAATCAAGCCTGTCGCGTTCATTCGCATTCACGTCATACTCTAGATGATCTCTCGCTCTGGCAAGAACCGCTGGGTCAGAACCGTTTCCTGCATCAGCATCAATCGATGCGCGTTTTTCATATGTTCAAACATGATCTGCCGCGCTGCGACAGCATCGCCCGCGCGCAAGGCCGCAATCAAACGCGACTGGTAATCAAGCCCGGACGACCAAAGTTCGCGGTTCGGCTGGGCGTATAGACGACGGGAAACAGTGATTTCCGCCAGCATGTTGGCAGTGAACCGGATCAGGAACCTCAGCAGCGGATTTCCCGACATTTCCGCCAGCAGTGCGTGAAATCTGAGCGATTCAACATGCTGCTCCCGTTCTTCTTCGGCAGTGCGCGCGGCTTCCGAGTAGCAGGTCATGACATCCTCCAGCGCGGCAAGCTGAATTTCGTTCAGATGGCCTGCCAGACTTGCAGCCAGCTCTGGCTCCAGCGCTTGGCGGATTTGGTAGACATCATCGATCGTCAGATGTTCAAAATAGAAGTAATTGCCCAGAAGCGCCGTGGCTCTTGCTTCGGACACCTGATGCACAAATACCCCACCGCCTGGGCCTGTGCGTGATTTAACCAGTCCTTGCGCTTCCAGAATGCGGATCGCCTCGCGGATGGTGCCCTTGGCCATGCCGAACTGCGTGATCAGTTCGGTTTCCGACGGCAGGCGATGGCCTGGACCCCAACCATTCGCCATGACCCAGGACTTGATCTCTTCGGCGATGCGCTGGGGGCGCGACAGGCGTTCAGGCGTCTCTGGGGTGGTGGCAGGCGGCAAACTGGTCTCCTTCGATGGCCCTCAGCCTGGGCACCTCTGCCCGGCATAGCGCAGATGCGCGCGGGCAACGTCCGGCAAAGGCGCAGCCCGGTGGCGGGTTCAGCGGGTCCGGCAATTCCCCCGACTGCGCACCCCCGAGCGGGCGGCCCACGACCGGCGCCGAGTCCGCCAGCAGTTTGGTATAGGGATGGCGCGGCGCTGCAAAGACCTTTTCGGCAGGGCCGGTTTCCACAACCGAGCCGAAATACAGGACAGCAATGCGGTCGCTGACGGCCTCGACCACAGCCAGATCATGGCTGATGAACAGATAGGTCAGATTGAATTCGACCTTCAGATCGGCCAGCAGGTTCAGGACCTGCGCCTGTACCGAGACATCCAGCGCCGACACGGGTTCATCAAGGATCAGAATACGCGGGCTGGCCGCAAGCGCGCGCGCGATCCCGATGCGCTGGGCCTGCCCGCCGGAAAATTCATGCGGGTAGCGGTCCAGAAACTCGGGCCGCAGGTTCACAGCGTCGAACAGCTCGGCGATCCGCGCCTCAAGCGCCGCCCCGCGCATGCCATGCAACTGGCGCAGGGGCGCTTCCATGATCTGCCGGATCGTCTTGCGCGGGTTCAGGCTGGAAACCGGATCCTGAAACACATACTGGATCAGCCGCCCGAAGGCCGCCGGATCAGCGCGGTCCAGCGCACGGCCTTCGATCTCGATCTCCCCGGCGCTGGGTGGCGAGAGCCCGACCAGCATCCGCGCCAGTGTGGATTTGCCACAGCCCGACTCGCCCACGATGCCCAAAGTCTCGCCTTGGGCGACATCGAGCGAGACTGGCCGGACCGCATACACCTGCGCACGCGGCGGGCCGAACAAGCGTTTTCCGATATCAAAGCTCTTGGCAAGATCAGTGGTTTTCAGCGCGAGCGACATGGGCTTCCTCCGGATACAGGCAGCGCACTTTGCGCGTAGCCCCTGTGAGTGCGATTTCACCGCTTTTGCAGGCCGCGCGGGCCTTTTCACAGCGGGGGGCGAAGGCGCAGCCATCAGGCAGTTGATCAACCGCAGGCGGCAGTCCGGGAATGGCGGCCAGCACGCGCTGTCCTTGCCCGAGTTCGGGCACACAGGCGATCAGGCGGCGCGTGTAGGGATGGGCGGGAGCGGCCAGAACCTCAGCCGTTGGTCCTGTCTCTACAATCCGCCCACCATACATGACGGCCACGCGGTCGCACAACTGGCCCACGACACCGAAATCATGCGTGATGAACAGGATCGCCAGCCCCCGGCTTTGGCGCAACTCATCCAGCAGCGCGAGGATCTGGGCCTGCACTGTCACATCAAGCGCGGTCGTCGGTTCATCCGCGATGATGATGTCAGGATCATTCGCCAGCGCCATGGCAATGCCCACGCGCTGTCGCATCCCGCCTGACAACTCATGCGGATAGGCGCACATACGGGCGGCTGCATTGGGGATGCGCACATCCTCCAGCAGTTTGACGGCGCGCTTGTGTGCCTCGGCATGGCTGACAGGGTCATGCACCCGGATCGCCTCGGTCAGTTGATCGCCGATGCGGTAGAGCGGGTGCAGGGTCGAAAGCGGGTCCTGAAAGATATAGGCCACGCGCCGCCCGCGCAGGCTGCGCAAGACCTCATAGGGCGCGCCGATCAGATCCTGACCTTCCAGCCGCACAGCGCCCCCGGTGATCACACCGGGCGGAGAGGCGACCAGCCCCATGACCGACAGCGCCGTCACGGATTTGCCCGACCCGCTTTCGCCAATCAGCCCCAGACATTCGCCCGGCCGCAGATCAAGCGAGACCTGATTGACCGCCTTGTAGATGCGTTTGCCGATCTGGAACTGGGTGTCCAGCGCGTCGATGGTCAACAACCCATCGCCCTGCGCGGGTGGCACGTCGCGGCGGTCAACGCGCGTCGCTGCCATGGGCCGGGCCAGCGCGCCCGAGCGCAGGCGCGGATCGAGCGCATCGCGGATGCCATCGCCCAGCAGGTTCACCGACATGACGATCAGCAGGATCATCACGCCCGGCACGATAGAGGTATGCGGTGCCGTGATCAGCGCCGAGCGCGCCTCGCCCAGCATCGAGCCCAGATCAGCCTGTGGCGGCTGGCTGCCAAGACCGAGGAAGGAAAGACCGGCCGTTTCCAGAATCATCCAGCCGATGGTCGTGGACATCGCGATCACCACCACGGGCACGATATTGGGCACAACTTCGGTCAGCAGAATGCGCGCATGCCCCATCCCGGCCAG
This sequence comes from Natronohydrobacter sp., assembly GCA_007123015.1. Lineage (GTDB taxonomy): Bacteria > Pseudomonadota > Alphaproteobacteria > Rhodobacterales > Rhodobacteraceae > Roseinatronobacter. Next base: position 12,515 of record SKSL01000264.1, read on the forward strand.
CCGCGCGGCATCGATGAATTCCCGATGCGCGATGCCCACAGTGACCCCGCGAATGTTGCGCGCGAAAAACGGGATATTCACAACGGCCACAGCGATCAGCGCATTCAGCAGCCCCGGCCCCAGCACTGCAACAATCGCAAGTGCGAGCAGGATATAGGGAAAAGCCATCAGCATATCGATGCCGCGCATGGTGACATTATCTGTGCGCCCCCCGAAATAGCCTGCCATCACCCCGATCGCAGCCCCCGCCAGCCCTGCGATCAGCGCCGCGGCAAAGCCCACAGCCAGTGACAGCCGCGTGCCCCACAGAAGGCGCGACAGCAGATCACGCCCCAGATGATCAGTGCCCAGCAGATGGCCGTCTGCCAGCGGGCGCAGATAGCGATTGGCCGTGTTGGTCGCATTCGGCGGGTGCAGCGGCAGAAGCGGCGTCAATACCGCAAGGATGACTATGATCGCCAGCACGACTGCGCCAAAAGCAGCAAGACGGTTGCGGAACAGAAGCGACAGGAACAGCTTCATGTCTTGATCCTGGGGTCCAGCATGGCCTGCGCCACATCAACGACGATGTTAAAGCCCACATAGCAGGCCGCGATGAACACGACACCCCCCTGCACCAGCAGAATGTCACGGCGCAGGATCGCATCAACCAGCATCCGCCCCACACCGGGCCATTGGAACACGATCTCGATATAGACGGCACCTGAGAGCACGAAGCCTGCCTGGATGCCAAGGACGGGGATGATGCCCACCATCGCTGCACGCAGCGCATGGCCCCAGATCACGCGGCGTTCCGGCACACCCTTGGCGCGGGCCGTGCGGATGAAATCCTGCCGCAGCACTTCCAGCATTGCCCCGCGCGACAGCCGCGCGACGACCCCCGTTGCAACCACCGCCAAGGCAATGGCGGGCATGGTCAGATGCCGGATCAGGTCAGGCAGATTGCCCCCGCCCCAGATCGAGAACATCCCCGAGACCGGCAGCCAGCGCAGTTGCACGGCAAAAAGCAGGATCATCATCATGCCAAGAAAAAAGGACGGCACGGAAATGCCAAGGATCACCACAAACGTGATCGCCTTGTCCGCCAGCCCGTATTGCCGCGAGGCCGACACGACGCCTGCAACGATCCCGAGAACCGCACAGAGGATGAACGCCGTGCCCGCCAAGATCAGCGTAGCCGAAAACCGGTCGAGGATTTCATCCAGCACAGGCCGGTTCAGCGCGAAAGAGCGCCCGAAATCGCCTTGCAGCATATTTCCAAGCCAGATGAAATATTGCCGCCAGAGTGGTTCATCGAGGCCCAGAAACCGGTTCAAACGCTCGACATTTTCTGGCGTGGCGAAACTGCCAAGGATCGCTGTGGCCGGATCGCCCGGGATCATCGCCATGATCAGGAACACGATCACCGTGATGCCCAGCAGCACAGGAATGGCCGAGAGAAGCCGTTTCAGGATATAGCCGCCCATGCGCGCACCCCTGCTGTTTCATCCTTGTCAAAATATCCTCAGGGGGTGAATTGGCGCGCCAGCGCCAAGAGGGGGCGCGAGCGCCCCCTGACCCCGCTTCAGTTCTTCACGACATCGCGCAGAAGCAGGAAGAAAGACGGCTCAAGCCGGAAATTCTCGACCGCATCCCTGGTCACAGCGTTCTGACGCCAATTTGCGCCAAAAACCCAAGGCGCATCTTTCTGCACGATAACCTGCATCTCGCGGTAAAGCCGCGCGCGCTCATCCGGGTCTGTCTCGACCCGTGCGGCCTCCAGAAGCGCATCGACTTCAGGGTTCGAGTAGTAGCCCGAATTGAACCCGCCCGCTTCGGGCCAGGCATCCGTGCGCAGGGTCAGGAAGGGCAGCGTGTCAGGATCATTGGTCATCCACGCCATCTGTGCCATATCGGCTTGTCCTTCCAGGCCGGGATTGACGCGGCCCAGGAAGGTGTTCCACTCGAAAGTCTCAATCCGCACATCAAAGCCCACAGCCGCCAGATCGGCCTGAATGGCTGTGCCCATCGGGATCGGGTCGAGCATGCCGGACCCGCCTTCGGTCACGAAGAACGTGATCTGCGCGCCTTCGGCCCCGGCCTCGGCCAGTAATTCGCGGGCGCGGTCAGGGTCATGCGGATAGGGGTCAAGCCCTGCATAGGCCCAGGCAAATGCCGGCGCGATCGGGCCAGAGGCGATGCTGGCCGTGCCTTCCAGCACATCCTCGACCAAAGCGCGCTTGTCGATGGCATAATTTGCGGCCTGCCGCACGCGCTTGTCGGCAAATGGGCCTTCCTTGGCGTTCAGGATCAGGAACCAGACATGCGGGCCGTCCTGTTCATGCAACGCGAATCCGGCGCGGTCGAACTGGCTGACAGCGACAGGGGGGACTTCCACCATGACATCAATCCCCCCGGCCAGCATCTCGGCCACGCGGGTATTGGCGTCCGTGATGGGGCGGAAAATCACCGCCTCGGTGCCCGCGACACCATCCCAGTAATCGTCATTGCGGGTCACGACCACGCGCTCATTCGAGCGCCATTCCGCGAATTGGAACGGCCCTGTCCCCGATGGATTGCGGCCGAAATCGCTGCCATGGTCCATCACAGCGGCGGGCGAGACGATCAGCCCGGTCGGATAGGCAAGGTTCGACAGGAAAGGCGCGAAAGGCTCGTTCAAGGTGAATTGCACTGTCAGATCATCCAGCGCCTCAACCGTCTCGATGGCCGAGAAGAAGAAGGACAGCGGGAAGGGGCCCGTGTCGTGATAAGGGTGATCTTCGTTCAGCATGCGATCGAAATTCCAGACCACGGCTGCCGCGTCAAAGGCGCTACCGTCGTGGAATGTCACGCCGTCACGCAGACTGAACGTGTAGATCAGACCGTCCTCCGAGATCTCCCAGGCCTCGGCGAGGGCCGGTTCGACTTCCAGCGTGCCGGGCGCATAGCGCACCAGGCCGTCATAGATGTTCATCAGGATACGGAAGTCATTGACAGCGGTCACCGCATGCGGGTCAAGCGCCTGCGGCTCCGCTATCTGGCCCACTACGAGGATTCCCGGGGGCGTCTGGGCATTTGCTGGCGAGATCAGCGCCGAACTTGCAAGCAATGCGGCGGTCAATACCCCAAAGCTGCGGCGGGTCAGTGATGAAAAGGCCATATCCGGCACTCCCTGCTGGTGATTTATTCCGACTAATTTATCATGATAATTTGCACTGGTCAAAATTTTCATGATAAATGGGCAGGACAAGGGAAATAAACAGATGACTTTCTCGATTCTTGCACAAGATTTGAACACGGGCGCGTTCGGCGGTGCGGCGGCCACTGGGTCACTTTGTGTGGGTGGCTGGGTTTTGCGGGGCGATTCGCGCTTCGGACTGTCAGCATCGCAAGGGGCTGCACCTTCAACCATGTGGGGCGAAGATGCGCTGCTGCGGATGCAGGCAGGTGACAGCGCGGAACAGGCGCTTGCCGCTGTGATCGGACAGGATGCCGGGCGCGACTGGCGGCAGCTTGCGCTTCTGGACCGCGCAGGCCGCACGGCCTGTCATACGGGCACGAAAAACACCGAATGGCGCGGAGCGCTGCTGGCGCCCGGGCTGGTGGTGTCCGGCAATCTGTTGGCCGGACCACAGGTGCTGAAAGCCCTGCGCGACACATTTCTCACCGCGACAGGCGATCTGGCAGAGCGGTTGCTGGCATCCATCACTGCGGCTGAAGCTGCGGGGGGGGATACGCGCGGTTTGCAATCGGCGGCGCTGCTTGTGGTGTCTGACGACGCGCCGCCACTGACCCTGCGCGTGGACTGGTCCGAAAATCCGATTTCAGCGCTGCGCGATCTGCACAGCCGCAGCCAGAGCGGCGCTTACGCTGCATGGTTGCCCACAGTTCCCACCCGCAATGATCCGGAGCGTGGCCATGACTAGGGCAGACTGGGGCAGACTGGGGCAGACTGGGTTGCACTGGCGCAGCATGGGCGCGGTCCTGCCTATGCCGGCGCTGATGAAGCTGCGCCAGCATTGGGTGCGTTGCCTTTCGCAGTCGAGGTTCTGGCCTTTGCCGAAGTGGAAGGCATGCGCTTTCCCACCGCGCGGATGGCGCCGCGCGCGTTGGCGGGAACTTTTGACATCGCGGCAGTTCGACCGGGTGGTGCGGGTCCCGGCTTGCGCGCTTTTGCCGCTGGCGGCAGTGTCAACGCTCTTCGGGGCGTGGATCATCAAGCGGATGCGGGCCGAGCTGTTCTGCATGATCGCGCTGGTGGGGGTGAAGCTCGTGTGGGACGCTGTGGGGGCGTTGGTGGGGTGAGGAGCACCGCTTGTAGTTTGCAAAGAACAATATGAACTAAAA
>SKSL01000198.1 GCA_007123015.1 Natronohydrobacter sp.
CGTATGGAGATCGCGGTCATCCCGCCCTGCGTGAATCGCTCGCGCGCGCGGTTTGACGTGCAGGATGGCGCGCTGGTCTATGCTCTGGGCGCGCTGAAGAATGTGGGCGTCGAGGCGATGCGCCTTATCGTGGATGCGCGCGGGGATGCGCCTTTTGCCACGCTGTTCGATCTGGCGCGGCGGGTGGATCTGAAACGTGTAGGCAAACGCCCGCTGGAAATGCTGGCGCGGGCGGGCGCGTTCGACCAGTTGGACCGCAATCGCAAGCGCGTGTTCGACAGCCTGGATGCGCTGGTCAGCTATTCGGCGGCGATCCATGAGGCGCGCGCGTCCAATCAGGTCTCGCTTTTCGGCGAAGCGGGCGCGGATATCCCCGAGCCGCGCCTGAGCAAGGCCGAGGACTGGCTGCCCACCGAGCGGCTGGCGCAGGAACATCAGGCCATCGGCTTCTATCTGTCGGGCCATCCGCTGGATGATTACGCAGGCCCGCTAAAGCGCAAGCAGGTCATGAGCCTGGCCGAGATCGAAAAACAAGCCGCAGGGGGGCCGCTGGTGGCGAAACTCGCAGGGTCCGTCTCGGCCCGACAGGAACGTAAATCAGCGCGCGGCAACCGCTTTGCCTTTGTGCAACTCTCTGATCCGACTGGACTTTATGAAGTGACGGTCTTTTCGGACACGCTGGAAACCGGGCGTCAGTATCTGGAACCCGGCCAGAATGTCGTTTTGACTGTCGAAGCGACAATGGAAGCCGAGACGCTGAAATTGCTCGCGCGCGGAGTGCAGCCCATCGATGTGGTCGTCGCAGATGCGGGCGTGGCGGGGATGCGGGTGCATATTGAGAGCACCGAGGCGATCACCTCGGTGGCAAGCCTGCTGGAGAAATTCAAGGACGGGCCTGCGCGCGCGAAAGGGCCGTTGTGGTTCTGTGTCACCGATCCCGCATTGGGACAGGCCTATGAGATCGACACCGGGCGGCAGGTTGCGGTGACACCGCAGGTGCGGGGGGCGGTGAAATCGCTGGGCGGGGTGGTGATGGTCGAAGAGCTGTGATCGTAGGGTGCGTGCTGAGCACGCACCTTACCTGATCGATATGCGTCAGCCTGCGATCATCTCGGACTGGCGCACGATCACTTCGGCCTGCTTGATAGACGCGATATCGACCAGCCGTCCCTTATACACAGTCGCGCCTTCGCCGCGCGCCTTGGCGGCTTCCATCGCTTCGAGAATTTCGCGCGCCTCGGACACTGCGGCCTCGGACGGGGTGAAGACTTCATTGGCGAGCGCCACCTGCTTGGGATGGATTGCCCATTTGCCAACCATCCCCAAGGTCGCCGAGCGCAGCGCCTGTGCACGAAAGCCTTCGTCATCCGAGAAATCGCCGAAGGGTCCATCGACCGGCAGCACTCCATGCGTGCGGCAGGCCGCAACGATGGCCGACTGTGCCCAATGCCACGGGTCGGACCAGTATTTCGCGCCGTCACGGTGCATATAGTAGTTTTCCTGCGTGCCGCCGATCCCGGTCGTGGCCATGCCCATCGACGCTGCGAAATCGGCCGCGCCAAGGCTCATCGCCTGCAAGCGCGGGGAAGAGGCCGCGATTTCCTCAACATGGGCAATGCCCGCAGCGGATTCGATGATGACCTCGAAGCTGATGCGCTTTTTGCGACCCTTTGCGGCCTCGATCGCCGAGACCAGAGCGTCAACTGCATAGACATCTGCCGCGCAGCCGACTTTCGGGATCATGATCTGGTCCAGCCGGTCGCTGGCCTGTTCCAGCAAATCAACGACATCACGATACCAGAAGGGCGTGTCCAGCCCGTTGATCCGCACGGACAGATATTTGTTGCCCCAATCCACATCATGCGTGGCCGCGATGATATTGGCGCGGGCTGTGTCCTTGTCCGTGGGCGCGACCGAATCTTCCAGATCAAGATTTATGACATCTGCGGCCGAAGCTGCCATCTTCTGAAACAGCGCCACGCGAGAGCCAGGACCGAACAACTGGCAGCGGTTGGGGCGGGCAGGCGGTGTCGGTTGCAGGCGGAAGCTCATGGGGCACCTTTCGGGTCAGGAAGTTGCGATCTTGTCGCACGCGGTGTTATATTCTTGCGTGAAATGCTGCAAGCCAATTTCTGCAGGTGCAAAATAGGCCGCCGACCTGTCGATGACAGGATCTGCTCAAGAATCGCGCATATGCCGAAGACTCTTTCGGAAAACCGACGATTATTGCCAGTATCGGCCAAGACATTGCGTATCAGATCACCCAGACTGCGTCTGTGATGAACCCTTTGGAGGCTGCCATGATCGAAACACCCTATCTTCTGTTTCTGGGCGACGCGCCCGATCCTCTGGCCGCCAAGGTCGCGCAGGGCATCAAGGACTGGCGCCCGGATTTTGCGTTGGGCCAGTTCCGCATGGAAGGCTGCCGCGCCGATATGAAGCTGCCCGACATGACTCTGGCCGAGGCCAAGGCGGCAGGCGCGAAGACCCTTGTTATCGGTGTCGCCAATCGCGGTGGCGTGATCTCGGCGGCCTGGAAGAAAGTTCTGGTAGCCGCACTTGAGGAAGGGTTCGATCTGGCCTCTGGCCTGCACAATCTGTTGCGGGACGAGCCGGATCTGAAGGCCGTGGCCGAAGCTTGCGGGCGCAAGCTGCATGATGTGCGCATCCCGTCGGTGAAATACCCGATCGCCAATGGTGTGAATCGCACGGGCAAGCGCTGTCTGGCCGTGGGCACGGATTGTTCGGTGGGCAAGATGTATACAGCGCTCTGCATGGAACGCGAGATGGTGGCGCGCGGCATGAAAGCGTCGTTCCGTGCCACGGGGCAGACGGGCATCCTGATCACTGGGGATGGGGTGCCGCTGGATGCGGTGATCGCGGATTTCATGGCCGGGTCTGTCGAATGGCTGACGCCCGATAATGATCCGGATCACTGGGACCTGATCGAGGGGCAGGGCTCGTTGTTCCATGTGTCCTATTCCGGCGTGACACTGGCGCTGATTCATGGTGGTCAGCCCGATGCGCTGATCCTGAGCCACGAGCCCACGCGCGACCATATGCGCGGGCTGCCGGGTTACGCACTGCCTTCGCTGGAAACCTTGCGCGACACCGCGTTGGCGCTGGCGCAAGTAGCCAATCCGTCCTGTCAGGTGGTGGGGATCTCGATCAACACGGCCGGGCTTGGCGAACAGGAGGCTTTGGACTCTTGCGCCGAGGTCGAGGCGCGGATGGGCTTGCCGACTGTCGATCCGTTCCGCCATGGGGCTGGCCGGCTGGTCGATGCATTGGCGGCGGTGTGAGCCGGGTCTGAGGAGATTTCGGGGCTGCGCCTCAAAGAGATATTGGGGTTTCAGGGGCTTTGCCCCTGACCCATAATCTGAGGGCAAAGCCCCTGACCCATAATCTCAGGGGCTTTGCCCCTCTGGGGCCTGCGGCCCCATTCACCCCAGGATATTTGAACAAGGATGAAAGGGGCAGGTCGTGTTCACGGTTACAGAAGATCGCTTTGCGCTGGCAGAGGTGTTTACCATCGCGCGGGGATCGCGGACCCATGCGGATGTGCTGCGCGTCCAAGTAACGCGGGATGGAGTGACGGGGCAGGGGGAATGCGTGCCCTATGCGCGTTACGGCGAGACGATGGCTTCTGTGCGGGCGCAGGTCGAAGGGCTGGCCGGGGGGATGCTTCGGGACGCGCTGCAAACAGCACTACCAGCCGGGGCGGCGCGCAATGCGGTGGATTGCGCGCTCTGGGACTGGGAAGCCACGCGCGCGGGCTGCCGGGTCTGGGAGTTGCTGGGGCTGACGGCGCCTGTGCCTGTGGTGACGGCCTTCACGCTCTCGCTTGACAGTCCCGAGAAGATGGAAGCCGCGGCACGGCGGCATGCGCAGCGGCCTTTGCTGAAGATCAAGCTGGGCACACCCGATGATATGCCGCGTCTGGAAGCCGTGCGGCGCGGGGCGCCCAAGACGCAGATCATCATCGACGCCAATGAAGGCTGGAGCGCGGAGGTCTATGCCGAGCTGGCACCGCATCTGTTGCGGCTGGGCGTGGCGATGGTCGAGCAGCCCTTACCGGCGGGTTCAGATGACATGCTGGCCGAGATCGCGCGCCCCTTGCCTGTCTGCGCTGATGAAAGCTGTCATGACCGCGCCAGCCTGCCCGCACTCAAGGGCAAATATGACATGGTGAATATCAAGCTCGACAAGACTGGCGGGCTGACCGAGGCCTTGGCGCTGCGCGATGCGGCACGCGCTGAGGGGTACCAAGTCATGGTGGGTTGCATGGTGGGCTCGTCTCTGGCCATGGCCCCGGCGGTGCTGGTCGCGCAGGGGGTTGATATTGTCGATCTGGACGGCCCCTTGCTTCTGGCCGAGGATCGCGAACCACCGCTGTTTTACGATGACAAGGGCGTGCATCCCCCCTTGCCTGCGCTTTGGGGCTGACACATCTTCCCCCGGAATTGTGTTTGCGCTAAGTCTCGGCCAGCTTCAGGAGGATACCCCATGCCCAGATATCGTTCCCGCACCACCACGCATGGCCGCAATATGGCCGGAGCCCGCGGGCTTTGGCGGGCCACAGGGATGAAGGACAGCGATTTCGGCAAGCCGATCATCGCCATTGTCAATTCCTTCACGCAATTCGTGCCGGGGCATGTGCATTTGAAAGACCTCGGCCAGATGGTCGCGCGCGAAGTAGAAAAAGCAGGCGGTGTCGCCAAGGAGTTCAACACGATCGCGGTCGATGACGGGATCGCGATGGGCCATGACGGGATGCTGTACTCGCTGCCCTCGCGCGAGGTGATCGCGGATTCGGTGGAATATATGGTCAATGCGCATTGCGCCGATGCGATGGTCTGTATCTCGAATTGCGACAAGATCACGCCGGGCATGCTGATGGCGGCGATGCGGCTCAACATTCCGTGCGTTTTCGTCTCGGGCGGGCCGATGGAAGCGGGCAAGGTCGAATGGGACGGCAAGACCAAGGCGGTCGATCTGGTCGATGCAATGGTCGTCGCGGCTGATGACAAATACACGGACGCGCAGGTGCAGGCGATGGAGGAAGAAGCCTGCCCGACCTGTGGCTCGTGCTCGGGGATGTTCACGGCCA
>SKSL01000226.1 GCA_007123015.1 Natronohydrobacter sp.
CGATACCTTCCACATTCAGCATCTCGAGCATGGTGACGCAGATCCGGTTTTCCGGCGCGATCAGCACATGCCCGACTGCCGTGTCGCGCAACTGCGCAAAGGTCTGCCTTCCGATCCGCGCAACAGATGCGCCATCCACAAAGCTGTCAAGCGCGCTCAGCGTCACGGGTTCACCCGCCTCAAGCGCCGCGTGCAGGCTGGCACCGCCCTTCGGTTCGACATAACGCAGCGCAGCCGTACATCCGACATCCCGGAAAAACCGCGTGACGCCGGCACTCAGCCCGCCGCCGCCAACGGGCAAGATCACCATATCCGGATCGCGACCCAACTGTTCCAGACATTCAACTGCGACGCTGGCCTGCCCTTCGATCACATCTGCATCATCAAAGGGCGACAGGAAATGCGCGAACTGCGCGGCACAAAAATCCTGCGCAGCCGCCAGGGATTGATCGAAAATATCGCCGATCAACTTGATCTCGACCATCTCGCCACCGAATGCACGGGTCTTCATGATCTTCTGCTGCGGGGTAGTCACAGGCATGAAGATCGTACCGGGCAGCCCGAAATGACGGCACGCGAAGGCAACGCCCTGCGCGTGGTTCCCGGCACTCGCACAGACGAAGTGGCGGCTGTCGGGATGGCTGTCCAACCGCTTGCGCATCGCAGTGAATGCGCCGCGGATCTTGTAGCTGCGCACCGGGCTGAGATCTTCACGCTTCAACCAGATATCTGCGCCAAACCGCGCCGACAGATAATCGTTGCGTAACAAGGGTGTGGGCGGAAACACTGCTCTGAGCGCCGCCTCGGACGCCCGCGCATTGGCAACAAAATCCGTCATCTCTGCAGCCATCGGGCCAACTGCTCACGGATCGCCGCAGGGATCGGGGCCGCGCGCCTGGTCTTTGGATCGAACATCACTTCCACCACATCATAGCGTGCATGCTCGGCCCCTGTCTCGGCATGGCACATCGACAAGGCCAGCGTACAGCTTTTTGTCCCGATCCGCGCGACCCCCCCTGTGATGACCACCAGATCACCGGCCACAAGCTCTTTCACGAAACTGGTGCGCGCCTCGGCAGTCACCATATGCAGCCTGTGTTCTGCCAGCATCATCGCATAGCCAAGTCCCATGCGCGCCCAGATATGATAGACTGCGTCATCGAAAAATGGCGCGTAATGGCGCACATTCATGTGCCCGAAATGATCCAGATGCCATGGATGGATCACCCCCCGGCCCAGTTCAAGCGCGTCTTGCATCACATCTCTCCTGCTCATGCGCAAGCCATAGCATATCTGCGCCGCAGGCAAAGCCCCACGCCCCTTGCAGCACGGCCCGCAAGGCAATAGACGCATGCGCAACGCAGTCATAACGCCCGGAGCCCCCATGTCCGCCCTCAAACACGCCCCCAAGAAAGTCGTGCTGGCCTATTCCGGCGGGCTTGACACTTCGATCATCCTGAAGTGGCTGAAAACCGAATATGACTGCGAGGTCGTGACCTTCACTGCCGATCTGGGCCAGGGTGAGGAACTGGAGCCCGCGCGCGAGAAGGCGCTTATGCTGGGCATCCCCGAGGCGAATATCTTCATCGAGGACCTGCGCGAAGAATTCGTGCGCGATTTCGTCTTTCCGATGTTTCGCGCCAATGCCGTCTATGAAGGGCTCTACCTGCTCGGCACGTCGATCGCGCGGCCCCTGATCTCCAAACGGCTGGTCGAGATTGCCGAAATGACCGGCGCTGACGCTGTAGCGCATGGCGCGACCGGAAAGGGCAATGATCAAGTCCGGTTCGAACTGTCCGCCTATGCGCTCAACCCCGAAATCAAGGTCATCGCGCCGTGGCGCGAATGGGACCTGACCTCGCGCACCCGCCTTCTGGAGTTTGCCGAGGCTCATCAGATCCCCATCGCCAAGGACAAGCGCGGCGAAGCGCCTTTCTCGGTCGATGCGAACCTGTTGCACACATCGTCCGAGGGCAAGGTGCTGGAAAACCCCGCGGATGATGCGCCCGATTACGTCTTCCAGCGCACGGTCCATCCAGAGGACGCGCCCGATACACCTGAGATCATCGAAATCACCTTCGAACAGGGCGATCCCATCGCGATCAACGGCGTGATGATGACCCCGGCGACCATCCTGACCCTGCTCAATGACTATGGCCGCACACATGGCATCGGGCGGCTGGATTTCGTTGAAAATCGTTTCGTGGGCATGAAATCGCGCGGCATCTATGAAACGCCAGGCGGCACGATCCTGCTAGAGGCCCATCGCGGCATCGAGCAGATCACGCTCGACAGTGGCGCGGGGCATCTGAAAGACAGCCTTATGCCGCGCTATGCGGAGCTGATCTATAACGGCTTCTGGTTCTCACCAGAACGCGAGATGCTGCAAGCGCTGATCGACAAGAGCCAGGAGCATGTCTCGGGCACAGTCCGGCTCAAGCTTTACAAGGGTCTGGTCCGCACTATCGGGCGCTGGTCTGATCACAGCCTCTATTCAGAAGCCCATGTCACATTCGAGGAAGATGCCGGTGCCTACGATCAGAAGGACGCCGCAGGCTTCATCCAGCTCAACGCACTGCGCCTGAAACTGCTCGCCGCGCGCAACCGCAGACTGAAGTCGTAGCCATCGGGCATTTTCTTGCTGCAAATACTCCCGCCGGAGGCGCACGCCGCCACTGGCACCCCCGCCAGAGAAAGGGCTCGCCATGACCAGACCTGTCGTCCTGTGCATCCTCGATGGCTGGGGCTTGTCTGACACGTCAGAAGGCAATGCAGTCGCGCGCGCAAACACCCCGAATTATGACCGCGTGATGCGCGACTGCCCCAATGCGCGCCTTATTACCCATGGCCCTGATGCGGGTCTGCCTTCGGGCCAGATGGGAAATTCGGAAGTCGGCCATACCAATATCGGGGCCGGTCGCGTGGTCGCAATGGATTTGGGCCAGATCGATCTCGCGATCGAAGACGGATCCTTCGCAACAGCCCCGGCCATCGGCAAATTAGTTGAAAAACTGCATGCCAGCAAGGGAGCGGCGCATGTTTTCTCTGTTGTTTCAGATGGCGGCGTGCATGGGCATGTTGACCATCTGAAAGCGACGATTGCAGCACTCAGCGCGCGGCACATCCCGGTTGTGATCCATGCCATCACAGATGGGCGCGATGTCGCGCCGAAATGTGCCGACCGATTCCTACGGGATCTGGACAGCCTGCTCAGTGATCAGGTGCGTATCGGCACTGTGATCGGGCGCTATTGGGCGATGGATCGCGACAATCGTTGGGATCGGGTCGAGCGCGCCTATAACGCCATGATCCGCGCCGAAGGTACCACGGCGCCCTCTGCAACCGAAGCAGTGGCCGCGGCCTATGCCCGCGGTGAGAGCGATGAATTCATCGCGCCCACGATCATCGAGGGCTATGGCGGGGTCAAGCCCGGTGACGGGTTCTTTTGCCTCAATTTCCGTGCCGACCGCGCGCGCGAAATCCTTGCCGCGCTTGGTGCGCCCAGTTTTACAGGATTCGACCGGGGGCAGCCGCCGGCCTGGGGCGCGCTGTTGGGCATGGTCGAATATTCCGACGCGCATAATGCGTTCATGGCAACAGTGTTTCCCAAACGCGCGATCACCAACACTCTGGGTGCCTGGGTCGGGCAGCATGGATTGCGCCAGTTCCGTCTGGCCGAGACCGAGAAATATCCCCATGTCACCTTCTTCCTGAACGGCGGCAAGGAAGAGGCAGAGCCCGGCGAGGACCGGCACATGCCCGCCAGCCCCAAGGTCGCGACTTATGACCTGCAGCCAGAGATGGCCGCCGCAGAGGTCGGAGCGAAACTTGTCGACGTGATCAAGGCGCGCTATGATATGACAGTTGTGAATTTCGCCAATCCTGACATGGTGGGGCATACAGGCGATCTTGACGCAGCCTGCCGCGCTGTCGAGGCGGTCGATGCCCAGCTTGGCGCAGCGCTGGACGCGCTTGACGCGCAGGGCGGCGCGATGCTGCTGACGGCAGATCACGGCAATTGCGAAACCATGATCGACCTGCAGACAGGCGGCGCGCATACGGCCCATACGCTCAATCCTGTCCCGGTCATTCTGATCGGCGGCCCCGAAGGCGCGGCGCTGCGCGATGGTCGCCTGGCCGATATCGCGCCCACAGTTCTGGACCTGATGGGCCTCGCATGCCCGCCAGAGATGACGGGCCAGAGCCTGATCAAGACCTGATGCGGCGGGGCCTCGCTCTTCTCGCCTGCCTGATCTGGGGCCAGACGGCGGCAGCCAATCCGGCCGCACGTGCCACTGCTGCGGCCCGCGCGCTCGAAGAGGCGACCGTCGCCATGCAAGCGGCCACCGACAGGCGTGATCAGATCACAGCGCTCAGCCAGACCATTCAGGCCTATGAAGACGGGCTTGTCACGCTGCGCGACGGTCTGCGCGACGCACAATTGCGCGAAGCCAGCCTGATGCGCCAATTCTCGGCGGATGGCGCGCAATTGACGCAGTTGCTGAGCGTGCTGATGGCCACGGAACGCGTGGATGACAGTCTTGCCCTTGTCCATCCCGACGGGGCCTTGGCGACGGCCCGCGCAGCCATGCTGCTGTCAGATGTCACGCCAGGCATCGCGCGTGAAGTCACAGCTTTGAGCGATGCGCTCAATGATCTGGGCGCCTTGCGCCGGGCGCGCCAGTTCGGGCTGCTGGCGCTTGAACAGGGGCTTGTCACTGCGCAAGAAGCGCGTGTCGCGCTGGGCCAGGCCATCGCGGACCGTGGTCCGCTGCCCAAACGCCTGATCGATGACCCGGATCAATTGGCGATGCTCGCGCTCAATGCCGCAACGCTGGAGGACTTCGCGCAGGAATTGCAGCACGCAACTGTGCTGCGCGATGATCAGCCTGCCGTCAGTTTCCGCACAGCGAAAGGCACGCTGCCACTGCCAGTCCGCGCGACTGTCCTGCATGGGTTCAACCAGCCCGACGCAGCCGGGATTGCGCGGCAAGGTCTGATCCTGGCGACAACGCCCGATGCGCTGGTCACAGCCCCATGGTCGGCGACAGTGCGCTATGCCGGACCGCTTGCCGGGCATGGACAGGTCGTGATC
>SKSL01000083.1 GCA_007123015.1 Natronohydrobacter sp.
CCGCCTGCACCCGCCCAGTCTGAACCAGAACCGTCTGAACCAGAACCGTCTGAACCGGCCCCGCGTTCAGAGCCCGCAGCGCCGCCCAGCGATGCAATTGCCGAAGCGCTCGCTGCTGCTCTGTCAGAACAGCTCTCTGCCGGGGGGGGCGGCACCCCCGGCCCTGCTGCCAGTACAGGCGGGCTGAGCGCGTCGGAAGCCGACGGGCTGCGTCTGGCAATTCAGGCGTGCTGGAATGTCGGTGTGCTTTCAACCGAAGCCCAGCAAGTGACTGTGACGGTGGCCTTCTCGATGACGCCTTCGGCGCGCCATGAGCAAGGATCGATCCGAATGGTCAGCGCCTCTGGCGGGTCCGATACAGCGGCCAATCAGGCTTTCGAGGCCGCGCGCCGCGCCATCATCCGCTGCGAAGGCCCGGATGGCTACGGCCTGCCGCCCGAAAAATATGACGCCTGGCGCGATATCGAGATTACATTCAACCCCGAAGGCATGAGGCTCAGATGACCCGGTTTTTCGTTTTCCTGACCGCGCTTGCTGCGCTTTTCGTGACCAGCATCGCCCCGATGGCCACCCAGGCGCAGCCCCTGCGCTTGCAGATCACCGAAGGTGTGATCGAGCCCATGCCCTTCGCTGTTCCCGCCTTCGTGCCGGAAAACAGCGGCGGCAGCCAGTATGGCGACGCGCTTGCGCGCGTGATCGCGGCGAATCTGTCCAATACGGGCCTGTTCCGCGAAGTCCCGCAACAGGCCCATATTGCGCGGATCACCAGTTTTGATGCAGGCGTCAGCTATAGCGACTGGCGCGCCGTCAATGTGCAGGCGCTGATCACCGGGGCCGTGTCGGTGCAGGGCAATCGGATGACAGTGAAATTCCGCCTGTTCGATGTACTGACCGGGCAGCAAGTCGGCGACGGGCTGCAATTTGCCGGCACGACCGACAGTTGGCGGCGCATGGCGCATAAGGTCTCGGATGCGGTTTACAGCCGGATCACGGGTGAAGGCGGCTATTTCGACAGTCGCGTGGTTTTCATCAGCGAATCCGGGTCGCGCATCAATCGCGTGCGGCGCTTGGCGATCATGGATCAGGATGGCGAGAATGTGCAATTCCTGACTGATGGCCGCGCCATGGTGATCGGCCCGCGTATCTCGCATACAGGCGAGCGTATTCTCTACACCACCTATGAGACAGGCACACCGCGGCTTGCACTGATGAACACCCAGACCGGCCAGCGGCAGTTGATCGGTGACATTCCCGGCGCGCAGGTGTTTTCACCACGGTTCACGCCCGATGGCAGCGGGCTGGTCTTCTCGGCGGCGCGCGGGGGGAATACGGATCTTTATCGCATGTCGCTTTCGTCAGGGCAGATCCAGCAACTGACCTCTTCGCCCTCAATCGCGACCGGGCCAAGTTTCTCACCTGACGGGCGCATGATCACCTTTGAATCCGACCGCTCTGGCACCAGTCAGATCTATATCATGCCCGCCACGGGCGGCGAGGCGCGGCGGATCAGCTTCGGTCAGGGCCGCTACAACACCCCTGTCTGGTCGCCGCGCGGTGATCTGATCGCCTTCACCAAATCCCATGCCGGGCGGTTTCATATCGGGGTGATGCGCACGGACGGGTCAGAAGAGCGGCTGCTCACAGCCTCGTTCCTTGACGAAAGCCCGACCTGGGCCCCAAATGGCCGCGTCATCATGTTCACGCGTGAAGCGCAAGGGGGCGACCCGTCGCTGTTTTCAGTCGATATCACCGGGCGCAACCTGCGCCGCATCCCGACACCCGGACCGGCCTCTGACCCGTCCTGGGGTCCACTCCGCCCATAACTGACAAAAAACCTTCCTGAGGGACATACCAATATGAACCTGACTTCAAAAGCCTTACTCTTGCTTGCAGGTCTCGCGCTTGCGGCCTGTAACAACCCTCGCGGCGCTGGCACATTTGGCGGGGGCGTCGCTGATGGCTTCGGCAACAATGATTTCGTCGATGCGGGCATCAGCACGGGCAATCTGGGCGATCCGAATGATCCGCGTTCCGTGGCACATTTCCAGCAAAGGATCGGTGATCGGGTCTTCTTCACTACCGACAGCACTGCGCTTTCTGCCGAAGGGCGCGCGACGCTCGAAGCGCAGGCGCGCTGGCTGAACGCCAATCCGCAATTCTCGATCATCATGGAAGGCCATGCTGATGAGCGCGGCACGCGCGACTACAACATTGCTCTGGGGGAACGTCGCGCCAATGCCGCGATGCAGTTCCTGATCGGCCAGGGGGTCAGCGCAAACCGGATGCGCGTGGTCAGCTACGGCAAGGATCGCCCGGTCGAAGCTTGCCCCGAACAGCGGTGTTGGGATGTCAATCGCCGCGCAGTGACGGCCATTGCCGGGGTGACGGGGTAAGATCATGCAGGTGATGCGCGCAGCAAGCTTGAGCTGTCTGATCTGGGCCGGGGCGATGGTCCCGGCACAGGCCGACACAGTGGCGGAAATCCGGTCAGAGCTGAACGCACTCAGTGGGGTTGTGGCGGATCTGGCGCGGGAATTATCTTCGGGGGAAGCTGCCAGTCAACCGGGCTTTGACGGCACATTGATCGACCGCGTCGAACAGATCCGCACAGAGCTGGCGCGGTTGACCGGGCGCACCGAAGAGCTGGAATTCCGTATCCGTGGCGTGATCGATGAAGCCTCTAACCGCTTGGGTGATCTGGAATTTCGTGTGACCGAACTGGAAGGGGGCGACACGAGCGCCCTCAGCCAACGGCCGCTCGGCGGGGAAGCGCAAGACCGCTCGGACCATGCGGCTTCTGCCGAGACACCGCAACTTGCGGCGGGTGAAGAGGAAGCCTTGCGCAACGCGCGCGCGCGCGCCGAAGACGGGGATAGCGACGGGGCCGCGCAGGCGCTGCAAGAGTTCCTCGACCTGTTTCCCGGCAGCCCGCTTGCGCCTGAAGCCACGATGCTTCTGGGCGAGATGCATCGTGCACGCGGGGCAGAACCCGAAGCCGCGCGTGCCTTCCTCAATCTCTACCTCTCTGCCCCTGACGGGGCTTACGCGCCCGGCGCACTCTATGCGCTGGGCGACAGTCTGGGTCGATTGGGTCAGAATGAGGAAGCTTGCGTGATGTTCGACGAATTGCGCACAAGATTCGGCGGCAGTCCGGAAGCGGTCGAGGCCGAAGGCGCGCGCGCCGCGCTTAACTGTTCTTGAACACGGCCACGCTGCCGCAGCGCTTTGCAGAGGCGATGGTTGCGCTTGGCGCACCGGATCGGCTGGGGCTTGCTGTCTCTGGCGGCAGCGATTCTGTCGCATTGATGCATCTGGCGCATGACTGGGGCGGGGCTGCGCTGCAGGTGGCGACAGTCGATCACGGGTTGCGCCCGGACGCAGCGGCAGAGGCCGCTGATGTGGCCAGAGCGGCCGCCCAATTGGGGCTGCCCCATGTCACCTTGCGCTGGCAGGGCTGGGACGGACGCGGCAATCTGCAGCAGGGCGCACGCGATGCGCGGCACAGCTTGTTGCGGGACTGGGCACAAGCCGCAGGGCTGCAGGCCATCGCTCTGGGGCATAGCTGCGACGATCAGGCGGAAACTTTGCTGATGCGGCTGAAGCGCGGCTCTGGTGTCGATGGACTGGCGGGCATGGAAGCCGCACGAGAAGACGGCAGCATCCGCTGGCTTCGCCCGCTCTTGGGGATGTCGCGCGCGGAGTTGCGCGCCTGGTTGCGCGGGCGCGATCTGGGCTGGTGCGACGACCCCAGCAATGACGATCCGCGCTTTGACCGCGTCCGGACCCGTCAGGCACTGGCCGCACTGGGGCTGGACACAAGGCGGCTGGCGCAGACAGCGACCCGGATGGCGGAAGCGCGCGTCGTGCTCGATCAGGCCGCGCGCGATGCAGCGGGCCACTGCGGTCGGGTGGATCATGGCGATATCGTCTTTGACCGCGCCACGTTTGACAACCTGCCCGCCGATACGCGCCACCGGCTTCTGGCTGCCGCTCTGTGCGAGATCGCAACGCAGCCCTATCGCCCGCGACTGTCAGCGCTTCAAGCCGCATTGCGCGCAGCGCAGATGACCCTGCACGGATGTCTGGTCACGCGATCGAGCACAACGCTGCGCGTGACCCGCGAAGCCAAGGCTGTCCGCCAGACAGTCGCACCCGTCGGCGCGCTTTGGGACCAGCGCTGGCAGATTTATCCCCCAGCCAACACAGCCCTGCCCAGGGCGACAGAAATCCGTGCGCTGGGACCTGAGGGTCTGGACGTCTGCAAGGACCGAAGGCACTGGCGCGCGCCGCGCGCTTCACTTCTGGCAAGCCCGGCCATCTGGCAGGGCGCGCGACTGATTGCCGCACCGCTGGCAGGATTTGCACAGGGTTGGCGAGCGACACCGCGTCGCTGCGTTGGCATTCTGGTGAGTTTACCCGTTTCGCATTGAATAAAGCCCCATTTCAGCTATGTATGAGCAAACGAAGGCGCGTCTGACGTGGCCTGTCCCGATGATAAGAGGAGACCCCCTTGGGTAACGCACGGAATTTCGTATTCTGGATCGTGCTGTTCTTGCTGATGATCATGCTGTTCAACATGTTCAGCACCGGCCAATCCACCAATTCGGCACGCAGTGTCGCGTATTCCGAATTCATCACCCGCGTCAATTCTGGCGACGTCAACAGCGTCACGATCGATGGCGAGCGCATCATCTTTGTGAGCCGCGATGGGCAGCAATTCACGACAGTTCGCCCTGATGACGCTGGCTTGACCGAGCGCTTGCTTGCAGCCGATATTCCGGTCGAGGCCCGCCCGCAACAGCAATCCGGCTTCTTGTCCACACTGATGCTGTGGTTGCCCTTCCTGCTGCTGATCGGGGTCTGGATTTTCTTCATGAACCGCATGCAAGGCGGGGGTCGCGGTGGCGCGATGGGCTTTGGCAAGTCGAAGGCAAAGCTGCTGACCGAAAAGCATGGTCGCGTCACGTTTGACGATGTTGCCGGGATTGACGAAGCCAAGGACGAATTGGAAGAAATCGTCGAATTCCTGCGCAACCCGCAGAAATTCTCGCGTCTGGGCGGGAAGATTCCGAAAGGCGCGCTTCTGGTGGGGCCTCCGGGCACCGGTAAGACTTTGCTCGCCCGCGCCATCGCGGGGGAAGCGGGTGTGCCATTCTTCACCATCTCGGGGTCGGATTTTGTCGAGATGTTTGTGGGTGTCGGTGCAAGCCGTGTCCGCGACATGTTCGAACAGGCCAAGAAGAATGCGCCCTGCATTGTCTTCATCGACGAGATCGACGCGGTCGGCCGGTCGCGTGGCGTGGGTTATGGCGGCGGCAACGACGAACGTGAGCAGACGCTGAACCAGCTTCTGGTTGAAATGGACGGGTTCGAGGCTAATGAAGGCATCATCATCGTCGCGGCCACCAACCGCCCCGATGTGCTTGACCCTGCCCTGCTGCGCCCCGGTCGTTTTGACCGTCAGGTGCAAGTTCCCAATCCCGACATCAAGGGTCGCGAGCGTATTCTCGGCGTGCATGCCCGCAAGGTCCCACTGGGGCCGAATGTGGACCTGCGCATCATTGCGCGCGGCACACCGGGCTTCTCGGGCGCGGATCTGGCCAATCTCGTGAATGAAGCAGCGCTCATGGCGGCGCGGTCGAACCGGCGTTTCGTCACGATGGAAGACTTCGAAAATGCCAAGGACAAGGTGATGATGGGCGCAGAGCGTCGCTCCATGGTCATGACTGAGGATGAGAAAAAACTCACAGCCTATCACGAGGCGGGACACGCTGTCGTAGGCCTGCATGTGCCCGAACATGATCCGATCCACAAGGCGACGATCATCCCGCGTGGGCGCGCTTTGGGTCTGGTTCTGTCCTTGCCCGAGCGCGACCAACTGTCCGTGAGCTACCGCAAATACAAGTCCAAGATTGCCATGGCGATGGGCGGTCGTGTCGCGGAAGAACTGGTTTTCGGGGAAGACGCTGTCACCTCTGGGGCAGCGAGCGATATCCAGCAAGTCACGAAAATCGCCCGTGCCATGGTCACGCAATTCGGCTTTGACGAAGAGTTGGGCTATGTCGATTACGCGAATGAACAGCAGAGCTATCTGGGCAATTACGGCGGTGGGTCAAACCATTCCGGCATTACCCAGAAAATGATCGACGACAAGGTGCGCGAGTTGGTCAATGAAGGCTATGAAACGGCCAAGCGCATCCTGACCGAGAAACGCAACGAGCTTGAGAACCTTGCTCTGGGGCTTCTGGAATATGAAACCCTGACCGGACCGGAAATCGGGCGGGTCATGCGCGGAGAGCCACTTGGCCGCGGCGACGATGATGACGATGGGCAAGTGTCTAACACGCCTTCGGTCGCAGCGATCCCCAAGACCCGCGGGCGCAAGCGGGGCGGCGGTGAGGGCGGGTTGGAACCCGAGCCGTCAGCCTGACCCGATCAGACAAGATCAGACAGCCCCGGACCGCGTCCGGGGCTGTTTCATTTTCGCAACCGCTGCAAGCGCCAGATCAGTCGAAGCGGATTTCACCCCGGTGGAAGTTTTCCAGAAGCACCTGCCCGTCTTCGAAACGCAGCTCGACCACAATGGACCTGATCGTCCCCTGCGGGTAGCTGCGATATGGCAGATCTCGGATAGCATTCGGTTGGGTCGTCTCGGGATAACACGGCTCCATCTGCAGAACTGTGTAAGGGGTGGCGGTGTTCAGACCGTAGCGGATTTCATCAATGCCACAGCGCCAGCTCAGAACATGAGAGAAATAAAGCAGATCGCGCCCTGTGGCCGTGCCCAGACCGACCCAATTCGCGCGCGTCATTTCAAGGATCGGTTGAACCTCTGCCTGCGTGGTGAAATTCTGGGCCTGTAACGGGGCCGCAGCCAGCACGGCCAGAATGAAGGCTCTTTTCATCTTCGATCATCCTTGCAAGTGGCGCAGTCCCTGCGTCACATCCGTGCGCAATGCCAACCTGAGCGCAGCATCGTCGCCTGCGCGCAACGCCTCAAGGATCAGCCGGTGATGCGGTGGGGCAGTTGTGCGCCGCAGACGCGTATAGAGTGTGCGCATGGTGGGGCCAAGCTGCAGCCAGACTGTCTCGAGCAACCCCAGCATCGCCGGACTTTGCGCGCGCAGATAAAGAGTTCTGTGAAATTCCAGATTGGTGCGGATATATTCTACTGGATCCTGACGGTGAATGGCCCGGGCATTGGCGTCATTGATCGCTTCCATCCGGTCGATCAGCGCCAGATGCGCCCGCCGCAGCGCACGGCTGGCCAGTTCCGGCTCCATCAGGGCGCGGATCTGCGCCAGTTCCTCGATCCGGTCATTGGACAATTCCGGCGTGGTCACGCGCCCCGATGCTGAAAGCGTCAAGGCCCCTTCGGCGGTCAGCCGACGCAACGCCTCACGCGCAGGCGTCATCGAGACACCATATTGTTTTCCGATCCCGCGCAGGGTCAGCGCCTGACCTGGCATCAATTCGCCATGCATGACCAATTGGCGCAGGCCGCGATAGACACGGTCATGTGCAGGGGCTTCGGATTGAGACGGCATTCGGATCAGAGCTACGGCCATGACAAATGTGATCACAAATGCAGATGCAGGTCAATGCGCTCTGCCTCGGCAAATGGGCAGGCAGCAGCCGCCCTGTCAACAGGCGCAATGGCACAGGCTTGCATTTCATGGCCAGTCCGGTAAGGATTTCTTACCAATTCAACGGAGGATCCAACCATGCCGGTCATCACGAATATCGAGGATCTGCGCCGCATCTATGAGCGCCGCACACCCCGCATGTTCTATGACTACGCGGAATCCGGCAGTTGGACCGAGCAGACATTCCGCGAAAATGTCTCGGACTTTCAGCATATCCGGCTGAAGCAGCGCGTGGCAGTTGATATGACCGGGCGCAGCACAAAATCCAGCATGATCGGGCAAGAGGTCGCGATGCCCGTGGCCCTCGCCCCGGTTGGCCTGACGGGCATGCAATCGGCGGATGGGGAAATCAAGGCCGCGCGTGCAGCCGAGAAATTCGGCGTGCCCTTCACGCTTTCGACGCTCTCGATCTGCTCGATCGAAGATGTCGCGCAGCACACCAAGAAACCCTTCTGGTTTCAGGTCTATACGCTCAAGGATGACGATTTCATGCGCCGCCTGTTCGAGCGCGCGAAAGCGGCGAATTGCTCGGCCATCGTGGTCACGGTCGATCTGCAAGTGCTGGGACAACGCCATAAGGACCTGAAGAATGGCCTGTCAGCTCCGCCCAAGCTGACCGTCAAATCCGTCCTGAACCTGATGACCAAAGTGCCTTGGGGCCTCGAGATGATGGCCACTCATCGCCGCACCTTCCGCAATGTGGTGGGCCATGCCAAGGGCGTGACCGACCCGTCATCGCTCGCGACATGGACCGCCGAAGCCTTCGACCCTGCGCTGGACTGGAAGCGGATCGCGCAATTCAAGGAATGGTGGGGCGGCAAGATGATCGTCAAGGGCATCATGACCCCCGAAGACGCGCGCGCCGCCGCCGAGATCGGGGCCGATGCGATTGTCGTCTCGAATCATGGCGGTCGCCAGTTGGACGGCGCCGTGTCCTCGATCCGGATGCTGCCCTCGATCATCGACGCCGTCGGCGATCAGGTCGAAGTGCATCTCGATAGCGGGATACGCTCTGGCCAGGATGTGCTCAAGGCGCTGGCACTGGGGGCCAAGGGCACTTATATCGGGCGTGCTTTCACATATGGCCTGGGCGCCATGGGAGAGCCCGGTGTGAAAAAAGCGCTCGAGATCATCCATAAGGAGCTCGACACCACCATGGCGCTCTGCGGCGAAACCGATGTCAACCGGCTTGGGCCTCATAACCTCTATGTGCCGCAGGGATTCGGCGATCCGACAGTGCTTCTTTGATTTCATCCTTGTTCAAATATCCTCGGGGGTGAGACCTGCCCGCAGGGCCAGGTCGAGGGGGCGGACAGCCCCCTTTTCTTTCCCGCGAATCTGCCCTATAGCACCCTCACTCACAGCCCGCACCCTTGGAGGCGGGCTGTTCACTTCATGTAAAGGACCAAACAATGGCTGGTGAGATTCCGGATCTGCAAGCCGAGGTACGGACGGGGACAGGCAAGGGGGCCGCTCGTCAAGCTCGTCGTGAGAATATGGTACCCGGTATCGTTTACGGTGGGGGCGCTGACCCGCTGCCCGTGAACTTCAAATACAACTACCTGATTGCAAAACTGAAAGCAGGCCGCTTCCTGTCGACGCTTTTCAACCTGAAAGTGGACGGTCAGGAAGATGTGCGGGTGATCTGCCGCTCGGTGCAGCGCGATGTGGTCAAGGGCCTGCCCACCCATGTCGATCTGATGCGGCTGCGCCGCACAAGCCGGATCAACCTGTTCATCCCGGTCGAATTCGTCAATCGCGAGACCTGCGTCGGTCTGAAGCGCGGTGGCACGCTGACAGTCGTGCGCCCCGAAGTCGAACTGAACGTGCTGGCCGGGGACATCCCTGAAAAGCTGGTGGTCGATCTGGAGGGTCTGAAGATCGGTGACACGATCACCATTTCCGCGATCACCCTGCCCGCGGGCACCAAGCCCACGATCGACCGTGATTTCGTGATCGCCAATATCACTGCCCCGCGCGCTTTGGCTGCAGCTGATGACGAAGACGAGGCAGAAGCCGAAGCGTGATCTTCGGATCATCTTCAAAATTCAGGGCATCCGCAATCGGGTGCCCTTTTTTCTTGCGCCCCTATGCGGGTGTGATCCGTTGCACCGAATCGTAGAATTCCAGTTCGGGCGGGCCAAGATAGATCGCTTCATGCGATTTCACGCCCTTATGCGATCCACGAAAATTCTGCGATTTCGCCCAAGCGTCAAATGCTGCCTTATCGCGCCAGATCGTGTGGGACAGATAGATTGTCGCGTCCTCGGAACTGGCCCCGCGAAACAGATGGAATTCCACAAAGCCGTCAAGCTCTGGCAATTTGCTCTCGCGCGAGGTCCAGATCTCCTCAAAGGCGGCTTCCTGCCCCGGGCGCACTCGAAAACGGTTGATTGTCAGATACATGAGCCGCGTCCTTTTTCTTTGGATCTAGCCTAACGTTTGGCGCTCAAGTTGCAAGCCAGTGCTTTTCAGCGGCGACTGGCTTGTCTATGCTGCGCTGCAACGACATGGGGCGGGGCGATGAAGATTTTTGCAGGGCTTGGCAATCCGGGCGCGAAATATGCGCAGAACCGACATAATATCGGCTTCATGGCCCTGGATGCGATCCAGCAAGCGCAGAGTTTCGGGCCCTGGCGCAGCAAGTTTCAGGCCGAGATCAGCGAAGGCGTCCTGGCCGGCGAGAAGCTGGTTTTGCTCAAGCCGCAGACCTTCATGAATCTCTCAGGCCAGTCCATCAACGCCGCGTTGCGCTTCTACAAACTGGCACCTGCGGATCTGGTGGTCTTTCATGATGAACTGGATCTGAGCCCGGGCAAACTGCGCCTGAAACAGGGCGGCGGGCATGCAGGTCATAACGGATTGCGCTCGACCCATGAGCATATCGGCCCCGATTATGCGCGGGTGCGGCTGGGTATCGGCCATCCGGGGCACAAGGATCGCGTGGCAGGCTATGTGCTGTCGGATTTTGCCAAGGCCGATCAGCACTGGATGGGGGATCTGCTGCGCGCCATTGCCGAAGCGGCCCCTGCTTTGGTTGCAGGCGATGGCGCGCGATTTTCCAATCTGGTTGCGCAGCGCCTGAACACAAGTGCCAAGGCCGCGAAACCCGCGCCCAGCCGCCCTGCCCCGGCGCCCCGGCCCCAGCCCGGCCCAGAGCCTGCAGAGACGACGCGCACACCCTTGCAGAAGCTGATGGATCGGTTCCGGTGAATTTCCGCACGCATGCACGGGCGCAGGCTGCAAGCTGCGCGGCACTCGGCTCGCCGTTCACGGCGCGTTTGCTGACGCTGATCGCAGATCGCTTGCGTCCCGGGCCACCCGTGGCAGAGGCGCTTTTGCATTGGCCCGAAGACCGTTTGCAGGCCGATGCAGTGGCCTTGCGCCTGGCCGCGGCGTTGCATCATCTGGTACTGACCGGACAAGCGCGCGTTCTGGCACGGCTTTATGCCAGCCCCGAGAATGTCGCCGATGGCCAGCTCTGGCATGCGCTTGATGCAGCGCTTCGGATCAATACAGGGCCGATCCTGCAGAGCTTGAAGCGCGCGCCACAAAGCAATGACGTCGGGCGGGCGGCTGTTCACATTGCCACAGCGCAATGGCTGAGCGCAGTCTATCGCCTGCCTCTGGTGGTGTCGGAACTGGGCAGCGCGGCAGGGCTGAACCTGCTCTGGGACAAGTACCAGCTTGTGATCGAAGATCAGACATGGGGTCCGGCTGATACGCCCATCGTGCTTACCCCTGACTGGACCGGTCCCTTGCCGCCAGAGGCCACAGCGTTGATCCGCGCGCGCGCCGGGGTCGATCTGGCCCCGCTCGATCCCGGCGAAGATCGCGCGCGCGTTCTGTCCACTATCTGGCCGGATCAAACAGACCGGATGGCCCGCATGCAGGTCGCGCTCGACATGGCGGCCGAGCAGCGCCCAGAGATCACGCGCGGCCATCCCATCGACTGGCTGGAAGGACGGCTATCGCGCCCGATCCCGCAGGCGATCCATCTGGTATGCCACAGCCTGACATGGCAATACCTGACCGAGGCCGATCAGGCGCGCGGTGTGGCGCTGCTGGCGCGTGCCGGGGGCAAGGTTCGCGCTGATGAACCCCTTGCACATCTGTCGATGGAACCTGATGGCGAAGCCCCCGGTGCAGCGCTCGTCTTGCGTCTGTGGCCAGGCAATGATCGTATTGTTCTGGGTCGGGCGGATCTGCATGGGCGCTGGATCGATTGGCAGGCTCCGGATCTGTAACAGGCTGGACCTTTGCGACTGCAGCATTATCTGCCCGATAGCATCAAGAGGGAGAGAGAGAGCGAAGATGACACTCAAACCGGCACCATCGGTCAATGTTCTGGGCGGAAGCTTGAAATCCTGCTCGATGGAGCCAGTGACAGGGTTTTTCCGCAATGGGCATTGTGATACCTGCGCGCAGGATCAGGGCAGTCACACTGTCTGCGCGATCATGACCGCCGAATTTCTGGCCTATTCGAAATATCTTGGCAATGATCTGAGCACCCCGCGTCCGGAATACCAGTTTCCAGGCCTGAAACCCGGGGATAATTGGTGTCTATGTGCAAGTCGCTTCCTGCAGGCCCATCACGAAGGTGTAGCGCCCAAAGTGCGCTTGAACGCGACCCATCTGCGCGCGCTCGACATCGTCTCGCTGGAGGTCTTGCAGCAATATGCGGGCGATGCGGTCTGACAGGCAAAAGCGGGTCTGATCCGGAAGGACAACCGCATCGGTCGCCAATAAACTGACGGCTAACGATACCATAATGTCGTTGCGGCACACACAGTCATAGCGACATTGCTTCCATCCACGGCGGCGATAACAACGACACAGTCATGTATCCTGAGGGTCCAACCCCTACCTCCGAATCCTCGCGACGCTTAGTCAGCGCATTGACGGGCGGCTTCTTCAGAGGCTGCCGTAAAGCCGAAAAGCGAGAATGTGTCGCGGGTATTTGTGCCGCGTGACGAGCGTGCAGAAAGGACGGCCTCTGCCCCGGCCCGCATGGCGGCGAGCAAACGGCGATCATCTTCGGGCGACCCGGCCCAAGCCCATTGTCCATCAACGAACAGCTGGAAATCGTTATTCCCGATGGACACATCAACTGTCGAATCTGGTGCGAAAGGATATCCGCCAGTGAAAGAAATCTCTGGCGTGTCGCGCCCGGGCCGATAGGTCGCGAAGAGCAGGATATCCCCGCGGCGCACCTGCACAGGCTGACCACCACGGGTATTGACAGTTTCGCGCGGGGCAGAGACAGCCCAGCATTCCTTGGTCGGGCTGGTTTCGACGAAAACGCTCCAATCGGTTTCGGCTGCGACCCGGTTGGTGGATTCCTGCGCCTGTGCGCTCAGACCAGGACCCGTTAGAACCAATGCGGCCGCCAAGGCAACTTTCGCTTTGAATTGACCTTGTGATCCCATCTGCTGCTTGCCTCCGATTAACCTGGTCCGTTATTCGCACGACCCCGCTCATTAAGGGCAGGATCGCGCCAAACCTTCCACAGCGTTGTAACTTCATGATAATGGAAATTCAAAGCCTTCATGGCGAAAAATCGCACAGGCGTGAGCAGGGTGTGAAGGAAAGAGATTGAAATGAGCAAGATCGCGCCGAATGTCGCGCCAATCGACCAAGGGGCTGCGCCAATGATCGGGCTTTGGCGCGGGGATATTCTGGAAAGCCTGCACCATGGGCATGCTGTGGTCGCGCGCGACACGGGCGAGACAATCGAAACCTGGGGACGCGCAGAGGCGCTGATCTATCCGCGCTCCAGCTGCAAGATGATCCAGGCCCTGCCACTCTTGGAAACTGGCGTAGGGCGGGATCTGACCGGGGCGCATCTGGCGCTGGCCTGCGCCTCGCATCAGGGGGCGGCACTGCATGTCAGCCGCGTTGGCCGTTGGCTGGCGGATCTTGGCTTGGGGGAAAGCGACCTGCGCTGCGGCTGTCAGGACCCACAGGACCTGCCAGAGCGTGACCGGCTGATCCGTGCCAGTGAAAGCCCATGCCAGCTGCACAATAACTGCTCGGGCAAGCATGCAGGCTTTCTGATGCTGAGTCAGGCCCTGAAAGCGGACGCCGATTATGTCCGGCCGGATCACCCGGTTCAGCAGGCTGTGCGCAAGACGTTCGAAGAGATCACGCAGATGCGCTCGCCCGGCTTTGGCATTGACGGCTGTGCCGCCCCGAATTATGCCACCGAACTGCGCGCCCTTGCCCAAGCTGCGGCCCGTTTCGCCGGGGCCCGCGAAAGCGGCGATACGCGCGCCCGTGCCATGTTGCGCCTGCGCGAGGCGATGATCATGCATCCCGAACTGGTCGCGGGCGAGACGCGGGCCTGCACGGATTTGATGCGCGCCATGGCCGGGACCGCCGCGATCAAGACAGGCGCGGAAGGGGTTTTCGTCGCGATATTGCCGAAAAAACGGATCGGGATCGCATTGAAAATCGTGGATGGTGCAATGCGCGCAGCAGATGCGGCGATCACGGCGCTTCTGATCCGGCATGGTGGTCTGGACCCGGATCATCCTGTCGTGCAGACTTATCTTGGCCCGATCCGCAACCGGCAGGGCGCTGTGGTGGGAATGACGAGACGCGCCAAAAATTTCGTCTGACAGGCATGTGATCGCACCAAACCCGCTGCACTGCAGCAATGCCGCTTTCCATGATCTTTGCGAGCGTGTAAATCGTACAGACCAAAAGAGGGAAAAGGCATGTTCAAGTTTTTGTTCGGTGCGAAAGATACAGCACCTTTGGTCAAACAGGAAACCCAGCGCGAAACTGTGCTGCGGGCGCAGAAAGAATTGAATGAGATCCTGACCACCCTCAACCCGAAAGCGCGCATCACGATCGCTCCGGAAGAAGGCACGCTGTCCATAGAACTGCCCGAGCAGATGCCGGATGAGGCCAAAGCCCTGCCCTCGCCCGCCGCAACCGAGCCCCCCGAGAGCGATCAGCCCAAAGGCGAAACCGCCAGGACTGATCCTGCCAAGAGCGAAACCAGCCCGCCCTGAGCGTCTGGATAGGCTGCACTCGATGCTTGCCCTTGAACGAAGGCTCGTCTAGCGTTTGCGCAAAAGCCAAACGCGGAGAGATTGCGATGAGTGACAAACAACCCGGTTTCGAGACATTGCAAGTGCATGCAGGTGCGCGTCCTGATCCTGCAACCGGGGCGCGGCAAGTGCCGATCTATCAGAATACGGCCTATGTGTTTCGCGATGCTGACCATGCTGCAGCGCTCTTCAACCTGCAGGAAGTGGGCTATATCTATTCGCGCCTGACCAACCCGACTGTCGCCGCCTTGCAGGAGCGCATGGCGACTCTTGAAGGCGGGGCGGGCGCGATCTGCTGCTCGTCCGGGCATGCGGCACAGATCATGGCGCTTTTCCCGCTGATGGGCCCCGGGCTGAACATTGTCACGTCTAACAGGCTTTATGGCGGCACGGTCACGCAGTTCAGCCAGACGATCCGCCGCTTCGGCTGGTCGGCGACCTTCGTGGACACGGATGATCTGGCCGCTGTCGAGGCCGCGATTGACGAGAACACCCGCGCCATTTTCTGCGAGTCAATTGCCAATCCGGGCGGCTATATCACGGATATTCCTGCCCTCGCGGCCATCGCGGATCGCCATGGCCTGCCCTTGATTGTCGATAACACGACCGCGACCCCCTATCTGTGCCGACCGATCGAGCTTGGTGCGACACTGGTTGTGCATTCGCTGACCAAATACCTGACGGGCAACGGGACCGTGACGGGCGGCTGCATTATCGACTCGGGCACATTCAACTGGTCAAATGGCAAATTCCCGTCACTCTCGGACCCAGAGCCTGCCTATCACGGCCTCAAGTTCCACGAGACTTTCGGGCATCTCGCCTTCACCTTCCACGGCATCGCCATCGGGCTGCGCGATCTGGGGATGACGATGAACCCGCAGGGCGCACATTACACGCTGATGGGGATCGAGACGCTTTCGCTGCGAATGGACCGCCACTGCGCCAATGCTGTGAAAATCGCGCAATGGTTGGAACAGGATCCCAGAGTAGGGCATGTCACTTATGCAGGGCTGCCATCCTCGCCCTATCACGACCGCATGGCCCGGATCTGCCCCAAAGGCGCGTCATCGCTGTTCACCTTCTCGCTCAAGGCGGGATACGAGGCATGTGTGAAGCTGATCGACCATGTCAACCTGTTCAGCCATGTGGCCAATCTGGGCGATACCCGGTCGCTGATCATTCATTCGGCCTCGACCACGCATCGCCAATTGACCGAAGCCCAGCAGATTGCAGCCGGGGCCGCGCCGAATGTCGTGCGCGTCTCGATCGGGATTGAAGATGCTGACGACCTGATTGCCGATCTTGACCAGGCGCTTGCCAAGGCCACAGCATAGGGCCCGGCCTCGCGCACTGGTCGGGTAGCCGTCATCAATGGGCGGTTTTTCGCCCTGATCTGAACTTCTGAGGGGAATGTGACTCCCGATTGTCGAACATCCTGTGCTAAAGGCCAGATATGAAACCTAATTTTGCTCTTGGCCTTACGGAAGACGGTATCACGCTCTGGCAGCGTGGCGGGGATGGGTGGCTACGTGTCGGTGCTGTCGCGCCGGAGGCAGCCGATGTGGATGCACAAATGCAAGGGCTTGCGCAGATCGCGCAGGCCCTTGCTCCTGATGGGGTTCTGACCAAGCTCGTCGTCCCGGATGAACAGATGCTTTTCTGCGATCTGCCGGTATCCGCGCGCAATCGCGAGATGCAAGGCCACGAAATCCGCGCGCAGCTTGTGGGTCGCACCCCCTATCCGGTCGAAGAGCTCGACATTGACTGGACTGTTTCGGATGGTGTGGCGCGCGCAGCTGTGGTTGCGCGGGAAACACTGGTCGAAGCCGAAGATTTTGCACGCGAATATGGGTTCAATCCGGTAACGACTGTCGCAGCGCCGAAAGATCAGGGCTTTACGCATGAGCCTTTCTTCGGGCCGACCCGCAGCGCACGCGATATTGTCGGTGATGTGTCAGTGCTGGAAC
>SKSL01000089.1 GCA_007123015.1 Natronohydrobacter sp.
CTGATCTATCCGCAGCTGACGCCCTTCACGCTGGGGCAGATCATCGCGCTTTATGAGCATCGGGTTTTTGTCGAAGGGGTGATCCTGGGGATCAATTCCTTCGATCAATGGGGCGTGGAACTGGGCAAGGAGCTGGCCACAGCGCTGGGCCCTGTGATCGAGGGCGCAGATGCGACCGACAAGGATCCGTCCACGCAAGCCCTGGTGGCCTATCTGCGCGCGCATGGGTGAGGCGTGAAAAAGCCCCGCGTAGGGCGGGGCTTTGCAAACTGCCTGCGCTTCAGAAGCGCAGGATCGTGTCGAAATCATCCATGCGTTCGGCTGCTGGCACAAGCAGATCATCGATGCCAAGCGTGATCGTGGCTGCGCTGCCATCCTCGGACATCGTGCCCGTCGTGCTTTCGATCTCACGGCCTTTGACCGTGAAGCTGATCGACATGCCTGCAAACATCTGCTGCATCATGGCCAGCATCATCGGGTCGTCATCCATCTCTTCAAGCCCCGCGTCCATCGCACTGAGCGGCAGCAGGGCACGGGTGCGGTTTTCGCCCAGATAGGTCAGCGCACCGGCCATCTCTGCCGGGGCGTCGTCATCTGCGGGCAGCACTTCCGCATAGGGGCCGGTCATGTCGAAATCACACCGCGCATGGGTCTCGGTCAGGGTCAGTGTGCCGCCCTCTTCTTCCTCGCAGAAGCTGGTATCGCCACCCGACATCTCGAACATCTGGCGCTGCATCTGCATGAAGCCCGTGACGCGGGCTTCATCTTCGCCAAGGACCTCGACTGTCATGTCGACTTCGACACAGGCCGCGAGGGCAAGAGCAGCGGGCAGGATCGTCAGGAAAGCGCGCATCACAGAAAGCTCCGGAAATGAGATCTGTGATGACAAAAGCAGAAATTGACCGGACCTGCCAGAGGCTTTGTCAATTGCCGCTGCAATGCGCGCCCGTCGGGGCTGCCCCGGACCCCAGCGCGATAGCCGAAGGCGCGGTGAACAGGTCCGGCGCACCAGCAGTGGCAAGATCGAGCGCCACAATGCCCAGCACGATGCCCAGGGCCAGTGTTGCGACAAGGGGGCGGGACAGGCGCGCGCTCATGCGTAAGCTCCTTGTGTGCTCGTCGGGCGCAGCAGGATCGGGCGCAGGCGCAGACCAAGGGTCGAGCCTGCAAAGGCGGCCAGCAACCAGACCCAGCCATGCAGCGAACCTGTGGAAATGCCGCTGAAGAAGGCACCGACATTGCACCCAAAAGCCAAGCGCGCCGAGTAGCCGAGGATCAGCGCGGCCGCCAGGACCGCCGCATAAGAGGTCGCGGTCAGGGCCTGTGTCTGCGCGCCCGGATCGGTCCGCCAGCGCATCACAGCGAAGGCCCCGATCAACAGTCCGATATTCGTGAGCGACGTGACATCTGTCAGGATGGAGGACGCAAGCCGGGTTGCATTTGCCTCGGCCGCCCAGAAAGCGGTTGCGCCCAGATCAGCGCCGCCTGCTTGCGCGATCTTCGCCCCCCACAGGCCCAGACCATAGACGATCCCCCAAGGCTGCCCGGCAATCACCAGATTGGCGAGGGCCAGCGCCGCGATCAGCGCCGCTGCGAGCCAGAGGCGGCGCGGCGGCATGCGCTTGCCGGGCGCGGCGCGGGCAAGGGTGAGGCCGGCCACCAGCGCCAGACCGATCAGTGTTGCGACCAGACCCAGATCGGGCCCCAGCATGCCTTGCAGCGACAGGACAGGCAACGCGCCCAGCGCGGTCCACCAATCCAGATGCAGGGTTCCGGCGAAACTGCCGCCGATAAAGCCCGCCAGCGCGATCAATCCGACCAGATTGCCGCTGCCCGCATTGACCAGCGTGCCTGACCCGCACCCCATCACAAGCTGCATCATCGCCCCGAAGACAAAGGCGCCCAGGATCATCGCAAAACCGACGGGCGCATGCGCAGGAACCAGCTCGGTGGAATTGGCCGCGAGCAGCGGGAAGGCGACCGCTGCGACCAGCGCGATGGCGATCAGTTGCGCGATCAGCCCGCGCCCGTCACGATCCGTGACAATCATGCGCCAGGGTCCGGCAAAGCCGAAGCGCATACCTTCAAGCACCAGCCCGAATCCGAGCCCGATCAGGACCAGAAGCCCTGCACGGGGGCCGGCCATCACAAAGGCGAAAAGCGCAAAACCAAGCGCGACAAGCAAGACCGAGGCGCGACGCAGGATCATGAGATGCAGCCTTCCTTAAAACGCAGGCCGCACGCTTTGGCTGCGTGCGGCGCAAGTGAGTATTTGGAGCAAGAAAATGAGCTGAAGCAGAGCCCGGATCAAGCCCTTGCTCAGAACAGATCCTCGACCCAGCGCACAGTCGAGCGCCACAGGAAGGCGATGCGGCTGGGCTCATTGTCCAGCGCATGGCCCCGGCTGGCATATTCGGCCATCGATTCCGCATAGAGCCGCGTATTCTCGACCCCGGCAAGTTCGCTCAGTGCAAACCAGTTCAGCGCAGCCCAATGGCCTGTGTTGCAGAAAGAGACAGTAATGGGCGCATCGGTCAGCCCTTGTACTTCTGCGATCTCACGCGCGCGTTCTGGGCTGACCATACGGGTCCCTTCGAAGAAATCGCCGAATTCGAGATTCTCGGCCCCCCGCACTGTTCCGGGGCGCGCAATCGACCACATCATGCCCTCGAAGAAACCTTCGGGGCGGCTGTCGAGCAATCGTGCCGTGCCTGCCTCGACTTGCTCTGCGACCTCATCGGTCGAGATATACCAGGTATCGCTCCATTCCGCTCTGAAATCACTTGGCGTGATGGCGACCGGATCTGTGGAAACAGGGAGTTGTGCCTCCTGCCAGGCTGCAAATCCGCCATTCAGCAATGCCAGATCCTGCACGCCCAGCGATTTCAGTGTCCAGTAGACCCGTGCAGCCGCGCCCATATCCGTCTGGTTTGCACCGGAATGCACAACGACCACGGGCCGGTCAGCCTCGATGCCGATGCGTGCGGCTTCCAGTTCATAATCCAGCTCATCCAGAAGGGCACCGGGATTGTTGGGGCCGCCACGCCAGTTGGCATAAGGTGAATAGGCAGCACCCGGAATATGGCCCGCGTCGAAATCGCCTGTGACATGCACGATATGGACCGACGGGTCGGCCTCCATGATCGCCGCCAGATCTGCGGGTTCGAGCAAGGGGCTCCAGCCTTCGGGCGTGGCGAAGGCCAGCGAGGGCAGAGCGATCAGAGACAGTGTCAGGGCCGTATTGCGCAGCATGATCATATTCCTTGTGCAGCAACTCTTGAGATCTTGCAGCGTCACCTAGTCAGCTGGTCCTGGTCGCGCAAGCATTGGGGCAGAGCAGTGTCCCGACATTGTGCCTACCGCGTCCCAACTCTGCCAGCCTGATGCGAAAGCTTCACCTGAGATCAGGAAGAAAGTGGAATATTGTTCCGCAATACTGCCCGCTATGCTGAAATTTCGTACTTATTCGCACAATATGGGATCAGATTTGCCGAATGCGTTCTGTCAACCAGAGTGGAAAGCCGTCACTGCCGCACCCGCTTGTGCCTTGTCTTTCCAGCGGTCCCGCTTTAGCTGCCCTGCCAGCAACAAGGGGATGCGCCATGGCAGAGACAGCGCTTGATCAGGCCTGGATGGCCGCTGAGGCCGCGCCGGAAGATGACGCGCTGCGTCTGCAATTCTACGCCCGTCTGGTCGAAGGCGAGGTGTTCCTTCTGCTTGCAGAAGAGCCGCAGGGCGATCAGATCACGCCCAAACCGTTCGATCTGGAAGATGGGCCGATTGTTCTGGCCTTCGATCAGGAAGCGCGCCTGACCCAGTTCACAGGATTGCCTGCCCCCTATGCGGCCATGCCGGGGCGGGTGCTGGTCGAGATGCTGGCCGGGCAGGGGATCGGGCTGGGGCTTAATCTGGGTGTTGCACCCTCGTCGCGTTTGTTGCCGCCAGAAATTCTCGACTGGCTGGGGCAGACATTGGCCGAGCATCCGCAGGAACTGACCTCGCGGATTGTAGAGTTGCATGCGCCAAGAGGATTGCCCGAGCCGCTGCTGTTGGCTCTGGATCAGCGACTGGCCCGGATGGAAGGGCTGGCGCAGATGGCGTATCTGGTGGGCACCAGTTCCGAAAGCGGGGCGCGCGGGCATCTTCTGGCCTTTGTGGGCGCCGCACCGGGCGCAGAGCCTGCACTCGCGCGGGCCGTGCAAAGCGCGCTGACCTTTTCCGGGGTCGAGGCGGCGCTGCTTGATGTTACATTCCTGAACGCCGAAGAGCCGCGCGCGGCAGAATGCGCCCGTGTCGGGCTGCGGTTCGATCTGCCCCAGCCCGAGGCCCCCAAACCGCCGTCCGGTGGCCCGGGACTGGACCCGAACAGCCCGCCGCGTCTGAAATAGCAGCTCAAATCGGGGGCTTGGTTTGGGGTAAAATAATACCTAAAGCAAAAGTCATTGATTTTAAGAGTTTTTATTGGCGTTGTGGTGCTTGACCGGGCGGACGGAATCTGTAGAAAGCGCGCATCCCGCACGGAATAGCTGTGTGGCCCATCGGATTTCCTGTTTTCAAGGGACGTGTCATGAAAACCTACTCTCTCAAAGCTGGAGAGATCGACAAGAAATGGATCCTGATCGATGCCGAAGGTATCGTTCTGGGCCGTCTTGCCTCGATCATCGCCATGCGCCTGCGCGGCAAACACAAGGCCAGCTTCACCCCGCATATGGATATGGGCGACAATGTGATCGTCATCAATGCAGACAAGGTGCAACTGACAGGCAACAAGCGCAACAAACCCAATTACTGGCACACCGGCTATCCCGGCGGGATCAAGTCGCGCACCACAGGCCAGATTCTGGAAGGGCGTTTCCCCGAGCGCGTCGTGATGCAGGCCGTCAAGCGCATGCTGCCCGGCGGGCCGCTGTCGCGCCAGCAGCTGACCCATCTGCGCGTCTATGCGGGTGAGCAGCATCCGCATGAGGCACAGCAGCCCGAAGTGCTGGATGTGCGCGCGATGAACAAGA
>SKSL01000135.1 GCA_007123015.1 Natronohydrobacter sp.
CCAGCGTGATGATCAGCGCGAAAAGCGAGATCATGTTGAAGCTCAGCCCCATCAGATACATGACCGCAATCGCCGCCAGCATCGCCGCCGGGATGCCGGCAGCCACCCAGAAGGCCGTGCGCGCATTCAGGAACAGAAACAGCAGGATCACCACCAGACCCAGCCCCAGAAGCCCGTTCTTGACCAGAATCGCGATCCGCCCCGAGATGAATTCAGCCCGCGTCGAGGTCAGCTCGATCCGCGTGCCTTCGGGCAGGTTGAGCGTCATCTCATCGGCAATGGCCTGAACCTGCGCCTGAATGGCAATCGCATCACCGCGCTCGGAGCGGTCAATGCGCAGGGTGATGGCCGGATCCTCGCCCACCCAGAATGCGCGGTCGCGATCCACGCGGCCCTCGCGCACTTGCGCGACATCACCCACACGCAGTACGGACCCATCGGGGCGCAGGCGCAGCGCGATCTCGGCCACATCGCGCGCCGTGCGCCGCTCAGTGCCCGTGCGCACCCGCGACACCCCGGAAGAGACCTCGCCCGATGGGTCGGTGCTGACTGTGCTGCGAATGGCCTGCGCAATATCGGCCATGGTCAGGTCATGTTCGATCAGATTGCGCGTGGGCACTTCCACTGTCACTTCAGCGCTGGCCACACCCCGGATCGTCGTGCGGGTGATCCCGGCATTGTAAAGGCGCGCGGCGAATTCATCGGCAAACCGGGCCAGTTGTTCAACGGCCACTGGCCCGCTGATCACGACATTGGTCACACGATCCGCCCAGTTCGAGCGACGGGTGGTGGGGTCTTCGGCATCTTCGGGCAGATTGCGCACTGTCGCGATCAGGTCCTGCACGTCATTGCTGGCCCGCGCCATGTCCCAGCCCGTCTCGAAGTCCAGCGTCAGGGTCGCGCGCCCCTCGCGCGACTGCGCTGTCACATTGGTGACGCCCTCGACCGATTGCAGCGCAGGACCCACCAGCTCGACAATACCGCGATCCACATCTTCCGCCCCGGCGCCGGGCCAACGGATATCCACTGTGATGTTATCGACCACGACATCGGGAAAGAACTGCGCCCGCATGTTCGGGATTGCCGCCAGACCCGCGACCAGCATGATCACCAGCAGCAGATTGGCCGCGGTCCGGTGGCGTGTGAAATATCGGAAAATGCCAATGGCCCGCACAGACAGGCGATCGCGGGTCTTGCGCACTGCATCCATGGCTCAGCCCCCGCTGCGGGCACGACCGCCGCCATTTTCAAGCCGCTCGACCATGGCCGCCGGGACGACATCTTCAGACAGCTGCGCCAGCATGCGCGCGCGCATCTCGGCCGGCATGCGGGTGTTCTCTTCAACCTGTGCGATCAGCTTCGCGCGCCGTTCCGGATCGAGCGCGATCATGTCGGGCGCTGTCTGACCCGGATCGCCCGACATATCCTCGCGCTGCGGACGCACCAGGATCCCCGCGCCCAGATTGGGTCCGACCTCGCGCACGATCTCTCGTCCGGCGAGCGCGCTGGCCTCGATGATCACCTCATCGCCTTGCCGCCGCAGCACCGAGACGGGAATGGCTTCCAACCGATTGTCAGCATTGACTGCAAGCACAGTGCCAGCAGGTGTCACTGCAGCCGACGGCAACAGCGCCACATTTGACAGCGCGGGTTCCTGCAAGCGCACTGTCACGAAATCGCCCGGACGAAAGCCACGAGGCGCTGTGAGCGCGACAAACAGACGCCGCCCGCTCTGACCCTGATCCACTGTCGCCGATGCGCGCATCATTTGGCCGGGTGAGGTGACGGCAAACCCCGCCACGTCGAGCGCGATTTCGGCCTGTGCCGGGCGCAGTTGCCCGTCCGGATCGAGCAACCGCAGATATTGCGCAGTCGACACTTGCAGCGAGATTTCAAGCGCGTCCGGGTCGATCAGCCGCGCCAGCTGCTCATTGGCCGTGACGAAACCACCTTCGGTCAGGCTGACATCTGCCAGAGTGCCGCTGAAACTGGCATGAACGCGTGTATCGGCCAGACGACGCGCGGCCTCGGCCTGTGAAATCTGTGCGCGATCCAGTGCAGTGCGGGCCTGATCAACCCGCGCCTGCGCCTGTGCCTGGGCCTGCCTGCGCCCGACCAGCGCCTGACGCGCCGAAGAGGCCGCGAGTTCGGCCTCTTCCAGCGCGGCCTCGGTCGCGACGCCGCGCGTGGCCAGCCCCTGTCGCCGCTCCAGCGCCCGGACCCGCAGGTCAAGTTGTTCTTGCGCTGCTGCGACATCTTCATCGGCCAGCACAACAGCGCGCTCTGCATCGCGCAACTCTGCTTCAGCGCGCGACAGTTCAGCTTGTGACAGTGCCAGGCTGGATTCGGCATCAGCCGGGTCCAGGCGGAACAGAAGCTGGCCCGCTTGCACCTGCGCCCCATCCTCGACGCCTGCAGCCACTTCCAGAACACGCCCGCTCAGCGGCGCGCGGATGTCCTGTGACCGGCGCGAGCGTACTTCGCCGAAGGCTGCAAGCGTCGGCGTCACATCTTCAGGGCGCAGCTCGGTCACGCGCACTGTAAAGCTGCGCTCACGCCCCTGCGGCGGCCCGCCACTGGGCCCCTCGGCCCGCGTCTGGACTGCACTGACCAGCGTGTAGCCTGCATAGGCCAGCGCGGCGAAGGACAGGGCCGCGAAGAAAAGCGCAATCAGGCTGCGGGTCAGAAAACGCATGGATACTCCAGTTCAATGGGCACGCTGCCCGCATTCACTACGGCGAAGGCGGGCGAATAGTTCAAGATATCCACACGCAAGACTGCGTTACTTGCGGCGCAGATGCTCGTCCAGTCGCGGAAAAATCTCGACGAAATTGCAGGGGCGGTGGCGGAAATCGAATTGCAGCGACAGGATTTCATCCCAGGCATCCCTGCAGGCCCCGGGCGAGCCGGGCAGCGCGAAAAGATAGGTCCCCTGCGCCACACCGGCACAGGCGCGCGATTGGATCGCAGACGTCCCGATCTTCTGCATCGAGATGAGTGTGAAGACGGTCCCGAAAGCTTCGATTTCCTTTTCATAGACATCGCGATGCGCTTCGACCGTGACATCGCGCCCGGTCAGGCCCGTGCCGCCAGTGCTCAGGATCGCGTCAATGCCGGGATCGGCGCACCACATGCGCAACTGTGCGGCGATCTGGTCACGCTCATCGGGCAGGATGGTGCGCGCGGCCAGCACATGCCCGGCCCCTTCGATCCGGGCGACCAGCGTGTCACCGGATTTGTCGCTGCTGGGGTCGCGCGTGTCCGAGACAGTCAGCACAGCGAAACGCACGGGCATGAAGGGTTTGGTTGCGTCAATTCGGCTCATGTCATTGTCCTTAATCGGGCCTGCAGCGCCAGCAGATCGGCCCATGTTTCGCGTTTCGCGGCCGGATTGCGCAGCAGATAGGCCGGGTGCAGCATCGGCAGCGCGGGAATGCCCGCAACTTCGCGCCACTGGCCGCGGATTTTCGTGATCCCGTCCTTGGACCCGAGCAGCGTCGAGGCTGAAATCCGCCCCATCAGTACCAGAATATCCGGCGCGGCCAGCGCGATATGGCGCAGGACAAAGGGACGCATCATGGCGCGTTCTTCCGGGCTGGGGTCGCGATTTTGTGGCGGGCGCCAGGGCAGGATGTTGGTGATATAGACGGCGCGACCAAGATCGGGGTGATCGCGCGCCACACCGATGGCCTTGAGCATACGGTCCAGAAGCTGGCCCGCCTCGCCGACAAAGGGCCGCCCGCGCATGTCCTCTTCGCGGCCCGGTGCCTCGCCCACGATCATCACCCGCGCGCCTGCACGACCATCGGCAAAGACCAGATTACGTGCCCCAAGTTTCAGGTCACAATGCGGATAGGCCGAAAGCGCTGCCGCCAACGCGTCAAGATCCTGCGCTTGGGCGGCCATTTGCGTGGCCTCTGCAACCGGATCCGCGTCGGGGGTGGCGATGGGGGCGGCGTCAGGGGTGGGCGCTGTCACTGATGGTTTGACTGCGGGTTTCGGGACAGGGGCCGCATCAAGCGCGTAGCGGTCGATCGGCGCATCGCAAATGGCTTCATCCACGCCCATCTCGAACTGCCACTCAAGGCAGGCGCGGGCCATGTCGAAATCTGTCTGCCATGCGGGGGTCACGCTCATAGTGTGACGGTAATCTGCCCGGCACAGCGGGTAAAGCGGCCTTGTGGTCGCAAGGCGCGGTTTCTATAACGAAGGCCAAGCGCATGACGCCGGGGGGGATATGGCATTCACACAGAGGCATCTTCTGGGGATCGAGCCGCTGCACCCTGTCGAAATCACGACCATTCTCGATCTGGCGGAAGATTACGTCGCGCTGAACCGCTCTGCCGAAAAACATGCCCGCGCGCTGGAAGGCATGACGCAGATCAACATGTTCTTCGAGAATTCGACCCGCACGCAGGCCAGTTTCGAATTGGCGGGCAAGCGTCTGGGCGCGGATGTGATGAACATGGCGATGGCGCAGTCGAGCGTCAAGAAAGGCGAGACGCTGATCGACACGGCGCTCACGCTGAATGCCATGCACCCGGATTTGCTGGTCGTGCGCCATGGCAGCTCCGGCGCAGTCAATCTGCTGGCGGAAAAAGTGAATTGCGCTGTGCTGAATGCAGGCGACGGCAAGCATGAACACCCCACACAAGCGCTGCTCGATGCGCTGACCATCCGGCGCAAGAAAGGCCGCCTGCACCGGCTGAGCATCGCGATTTGCGGCGATATCGCCCATAGCCGGGTCGCGCGCTCGAACCTGATCCTGCTGGGCAAGATGGAAAACCGTATCCGGCTGGTCGGACCACCGACCCTGATGCCGCGCGGGGTCGAAGACTTCGGGGTCGAAATATTCGATGACATGCGCGAAGGGCTTGCAGGCGCCGATGTGGTGATGATGCTGCGGCTGCAGCGCGAGCGGATGGATGGCGGGTTTGTGCCGTCGGAGCGCGAGTATTTCCACCGCTACGGGCTGGATGCCGAAAAGTTGGCCCATGCGAAAGATGATGCGATTGTCATGCATCCCGGCCCGATGAACCGGGGCGTCGAGATTGACGGCGCGATTGCCGATGATATCAACCGCTCGGTCATTCAGGAACAAGTGGAAATGGGCGTGGCCGTGCGCATGGCCTGCATGGACCTGCTGGCGCGCAATCTGCGGGCAAGCCGCGAGCGCGCAAGGTTGAGGGAGCTGGCCGATGGGTGAGGAAATCCGCAAATCACGGCTGGAAGAGACTGTCTTCACGCCAGAACAGGGTGAGAAGAAACTGCGCGAGATCCGTGCCAACAAGGGCGTGTTCTGGCGCGACCATGGGGTGATGGCCTTGGTGGGGATGCTGGTGGCCGGGGTGGTGCTGATGCTGATCGGCTCGGAACATGTCGCCATCGGGGCGATTGGGGCCGTGCTGGCGCTGTTTGTCCGGGGGCTTTGGCTTTATTCCGAACAGATGCGGTTCCGCTGGATACTGAGCAATATCCGCCTTGTCGGTCCCGCCGGGCGCGAAGTCTATCTGCTGGAGCTGGAAACCGTGCGCAGGCTCTTTGGCGATATTCAGATCATCACCAAGGCTGGGGACAAACATCTGATCAAGCATGTCGCAGATGCCGAAGCGGCGGTGGATGACATCCTTGCCGCCCGCGACAAACGCGCCAAGCGCAAGGCGTCGTGATGGCGCTGCTGCCCAGCCGCATCGCCCTGCAACCCGGCGAGACGCCCTGCGCGCTGATCGCAGAGGACCGGCAAGTGCAGCTTTTGCGCGATGCGCTTCTTGGCGTGATCGGCGTGATGGCGGCCGTGTTGCTGACCATCGCGCTCAACACCAGCCTTGAGCGCAGCTTGTCCGGGCCTGGGACCGGGCTGATCATGACCTTCATTTTCCTTTTCGGGCCCTTGCTGATCCAGCGGGTTCTGGGGCCGCGCCCCGTCTATATGCTGACCACTCATAGGCTGATCCTGGCGGAAGATGACGCAATTGATTTGCGGCAAGTCCGACGTATCCGGGTCTGGTGGACCAGTGTTTCACTGCAGACTGACAACCGTTCGGTGGCACTGAAGAACCTTGCCAACCCCCCTGCTGTCGCGCGCCTGATCCGCGACACTCTGGCCCGCTGAGGAGAGGCCCCATGACGCTGTGGTTCCACAATGCCCGCCTGATCGACCCGGACAGGGGCGACGAAAGCATCGGCACATTATCAGTCGAGGGCGGCAAGATCACCGGGCGCGACACGCCCTGCCCTGCTGGCGCGCAAAGCCTTGATTGTGGGGGCAAGTGCCTTGCGCCTGGCATTGTCGATATGGGGGTGCAAGTGGGCGAACCCGGCGCACAGCATCGCGAATCGCTGCGCAGCGCGGGGCAGGCCGCTGCGAAAGGTGGGGTGACGACCCTGGTTCTGCGTCCCGACACGGACCCGGCGATTGATACGCCCGAAGTGCTGGAATACGTCAGCCGCCGGGCAGAGGCGCGCACGCCCGTCAATATCCGCGCCATGGCCGCCTTGACCCGTGGCCGCATGGGCCGCGAGATGGCCGAGATCGGCTTTCTGCGCGATGCGGGTGCCGTCGCCTTCACGGATGGCGACCGGGTGGTGACCGACAGCAAGGTATTGTCGCGCTGCATGACCTATGCGGCGGGCTTGGGCGCACTGCTCATCGGGCATCCGCAGGATCCCGGCCTCTCGGATGGGGCCTGTGCGACCAGCGGCAAATTCGCCTCGCTGCGTGGCCTGCCCGCCGTGTCACCGATGGCCGAGCGGATGGGGTTTGACCGCGACATGGGCCTGGTCGAGATGACTGGCGCGCGCTATCACGCCGATCAGATCACCTGTGCCCGCACTCTGCCTGCACTGGAGCGTGCAAAGCGCAACGGGCTGGATGTGACCGCCGGGATTTCCATCCACCATCTGACACTGAATGAACTGGATTTAGGCGATTACCGGACATTCTTCAAATTCACCCCGCCCTTGCGCAGCGAAGATGATCGCCGCGCGATGGTGCAGGCCGTTGCGGATGGTCTGATCGACGTGATCTGCTCGATGCACAGCCCGCAGGATGAAGAATCGAAGCGCCTGCCCTTCGAGGAAGCCGCCGCCGGGGCTGTGGGGCTGGAAACCTTGCTGCCCGCCGCCCTGCGCCTGCATCATTCCGAGGGCCTGCCCTTGCCGCTGCTCTGGCGCGCGCTGTCGCTCAACCCGGCCAGGCGGCTGGGGCTGGAGTCTGGGCGATTGAGCGTCG
This sequence comes from Natronohydrobacter sp., assembly GCA_007123015.1. Taxonomy (GTDB): domain Bacteria; phylum Pseudomonadota; class Alphaproteobacteria; order Rhodobacterales; family Rhodobacteraceae; genus Roseinatronobacter. Next base: position 7,232 of record SKSL01000135.1, read on the forward strand.
GTGCACCTGCGGATCTGGTGCTGTTTGATCCGGATACACCGCTGGTGCTGGACCGATTCGCGCTGCTGTCGAAATCGAAGAACACACCTTTCGATGGGGCCAGATTGCAGGGCCGCGTGCTGGCCACCTATGTCGCCGGGCAGCCTGTCTATCAGATGGAGCGCAGCCATGCCTGAAATTCCAAACCCCATCTGGCTAATCGGGCTGATCGGGCTTGCGTCTTATGCGCTTGGCTCGATCCCTTTCGGTGTCGTGATCACCCGGCTGATGGGTCTGGGCGATCTGCGCCAGATCGGATCAGGCAATATCGGGGCCACCAATGTCATGCGGACCGGCAACAAACTGGCCGGGGCGCTGACGTTCCTGCTCGATGCGGGCAAAGGCGCGATTGCGGTCGGGCTTGCCTGGGGGTTGGTGGGCGAAGATGCCGCACAAGTCGCAGGGCTCGCGGCCTTTCTTGGCCATCTCTATCCGGTCTATGCCGGGTTCAAGGGCGGCAAGGGGGTTGCAACCTTCATCGGCACGATCCTTGCCTTGGCCTGGCCGGTCGGACTGGTGACCTGCCTGATCTGGGCGCTGGTCTTTCGCCTGAGCCGCATTTCATCGCTCTCGGCGCTGGTGGCGTCGGCCAGTAGCCCGATTCTGGCCTATGCACTTGGGTTTTCAACGCTGATTGTGCTGCTTTGCTGTCTGACGCTGCTGATCTTCCTGAAGCATCTTGACAATATCCAACGCATGATTGCCGGGACAGAGCCGCGGTTCAAATCACGAAAATAACCCTGCCGCTGCGCCGGGTCCATCGCCAGGTCGGTGCCCGACCACCAACCTGCCCGTTTTGCGGATGCGCAATGATCGACAGATAGCGCGCGGGCAGCCGTTCGAGCACCTCTGGCCATGCGGGGCATCCGAATCGAAAAACAGAGCGTCGCCAAGGGCGCAAGTGATACAGGCTGCCACTATGGCGATAGCCAATCTCGCCTTCGAGCATGTAAATCGTCTCGATCCCGCCATGCTGGAATGTGGGGAAGATATCGGACTCGGTCCTCAAGGGGATCAAATAGAGCTCGACCATCACGCCACCGGCATTGGCCCCGATATGACCCGGCAGATTATACTGATGTCCAGCCCGTGTGCCTGCAGTTCGATTTCAACGCCTTCGCCGGCGCGGGTAAGGACGGCTTCACGGTGTTCTTCAAACCTGCAGAAGAAGGATGTCAACGGCACACGCAGCGCATGGGCCAAAGTCTGCAAGGTGGTCAACGAGGGCGAGGTGTTGCCATTCTCGATCTTGGACAACATTCCGATGGACAGGCCCGTGCGCCCAGACGACTCGGCGACCGTGATCGCTTCCTGACACCGGAACGCGCGGACTTCGCGCCCGATTGCCACTTCAAACATATTCTCGCGCTCTTCGCGCAAGCGATGCGGATCCCGGCTGAGCTTTGTCACCTGTTCCAGCATTGCTGTTGCAGAACGCCCCTTGGTCATGGGGTTTCCCAGAGTCATATGCTACTCTGCGCTGCATGAGAACTGGAGAGGCCACGTGTTTCGTAAACCCATAAATTTCAGCGTCGAAAATGAAAATATGCTTATCGCGCTTTTGGTTTTCCCTGGGTTTCCGATGGCGTGCCTGACATCAATGATAGAACCCCTGCGCGCCGCCAATGAGATTGCGGGCCAAACCGCCTTTCGCTGGATGCTGGTGTCGGAAGATGGCGCGGCCGTGGACAGCAGCGCATTCGTGCGGTTTCATCCTTCGTGCGAACTGCGGGCCTTGCGCGAAGTGGATACGCTGATGATCCTCAGCCCGCCTGATGCGGAATTCGAAGACCCGAAGGCCGGGCACGGCGCCTTGCGCTCGCTGGAGCGGCATGGCGCGACACTCGGGGGCGTGAGCGGGGGCGTGTTCGTTCTGGCGCGGGCCGGGCTGATGTGCGAGCACGTCACTTCGGTACATTGGTGTTACGCAACAGCCTTCGCCGATGCGTTTCCGGACCACCCCACCACAGATGAGGTGATCATGGCGGACCGCCGCCGCGTGACCGTCTCTGGGGCAGCGGCCGCCTTTGATCTGGCGCTGATGATGATCGAGCAACGGTTGGGTGCCGATATCATGACCGAAGTCGCCTGCTGGTTTCAGCATCCCTTGGTCAGGGGCGAAGGTGTGCGCCAGAGAATCCCGGCGCTGCGCGTGGCGGTCACCAACGACATGCTGCCTGAAACGCTCGCGCGCGCCGTGCAGGTGATGTCGAAGAATCTTGGAGATCCGATCTCGATCGCGGATATCTGCGATCAGATCGCCATCTCACCGCGCCATCTGGAACGCCTGTTCAAGAATGTCACAGGCAAGAGCCCCCTGCTTTATTATCGCAACCTGCGTCTGGCAGCAGCCCGGCAACTGGTGCTCTATTCCAATCGCTCGATGCGCGAAATCGCGCAGACCATCGGCTATGCCAGCGCCAGTCCTTTTCGGGCCCGCTATGCAGAACTCTATGGCCTGACCCCTGACGAGGATCGGCGCAAGATCACCTTGTTCCGCCTGAATGAAAATGCACCGCTGCCCTCGGTGCTACCAAGCGCGCAGCGCGTCCTCAGCGAAAGTTGAGCGCGCACATCCTGCTGGATTGTTCTTGAACCCCTTGAATGCCAGAGGCGATTTTGCTTGCTTTCATATGGCAAGCCATGGCCCACTCATCGGGGCTGGTCAAGAACATCACGACTGCCTGTCACTGGTTCGACTTCGGAGAAGGAAACGCCGCCCATGCCCAAGAAAATCCTGCTGCCGATTGACCTGAATTCACCTGTGTCCTGGATCAAGCCTCTGGCCGAGGCGCAGACCATGCTTGCAGCGGGTGGGGGTGAGCTGCATATTGTCAGCGTCCTGCCCGATTTCGGCATGTCGATGGTGGGGACATTCTTCAAGTCGGGCTTCGAGCAGACGGCGCTGCACCAGTTTGGTGAAACTTTGCGGGCATGGGTGCGCCAGAACGTGCCGGGTGCAATCGAAGTGCATCCGCATGTGCTGCATGGCAATATCTATGACGAAATCCTGCGCGCCGCCGACAAGCTGGAGGTTGATCTGATCATCCTCGCCGCCCACCGCCCCGAGGCCGCGGATTACCTGCTTGGCCCCAATGCCGCGCGCATCGTGCGCCATGCGAAGCAATCCGTCTATGTCGTGCGCGGCTGAGATCTGTCATCGAAGGCCGCCACATCCCAGGCTGATTTCAGAATCCGAACATGGCCTCTGGGGCAATCGCCCGGGCAATGAAGCGCGCCTTGTCGGCTTCAGGTTGCCAGCCCATATCATCACAGGCCGCGCGGTTGGAAAACTGCGCCAGATGCGCGCGCGACCGCCAGTCGCGCAGCGATCCGCGCGTGGCCCCCTTGCGCCCCATCACATAGCGTTTCAGCGCATATTTTACCTGATCCCCGGCCCAGAACGCCGTCAGATTGCCCCCCGCAACCGCAATCCGTGTGCCGGTCTGCGCGGCAATCGCGTCAAACCAGCCCCGCGCGCTCAAGAGCGGCGGACCGACCAGATTGAAGGACCGCCCTTCAACCCCCTCTGCCCCCGCCATCAGCACCAGTGCGCGCGCCACATCCTCGTTCAGAACGAAAGGCAGCTTGTTCTGCCCGTTGCCCCAGATGCGCACTGCACCCGCCCCGTGCCAGCGCCCGATCCCCCAATGCTGCAACGGCCCGCCGGGACCGACGACAATCCCCGGCCGCGCAATCACCAGCGGCAGACCCTCAGCGCGGTACAGCGCCAGCAGCCGTTCCTCGCACAGCGCCTTGGAGCGCGCATAAAGATTGCGCGCTGCCATATCGCCAAAGGGCGTCTCCTCGGTGATCACCTGCGCGGGGTTTGACGCATCATAGGACGCAATCGTGCCCGAATAGATGAACCGCCCCACGCCCGCGCCCAGCGCCGCGCGTGCCAGCCGCTCGGTCACGGCCACATCGTTTTTCAGATAGCCGTCCCAACTCGATTCTTCGGCCTTGGCCAGATGATAGACGCAGCCCATCCCCGCCATGGCACCGCGCAGCGCGGCCTCATCCTGTAGGCCCGCTGTCACCAGCGTCACCCGATCTTCCATCCCGGCAAAGGGATTGCTTTTCGCGCGGCTCAGCACCCCCACTTGTTGCCCTTCGGCTACCAGTTGCCGCACCAGTTCGCGACCCAGAAACCCAGTGCCGCCGATCACCAGCGTATCCGGCTTGCCGCTGGCCAGGGCAGGCACCGCCGGTTGCGGGCGGTAGCTGTCAGGAATCCCGCCGCGCAGCCCCTCGATCGCGCACATCACCGCACAGGCCGCCACCCCCGAACAGGCATCCGGCAGCGCCGTATCCTTGCGCAGCGCCCAGTAAAACCCGCCGAAAAGCCCCTCGAACCCCAGCGCATAGGGCTGGCGACGGTTCAGCGAGCGCGCCTGCACAAAGGCATTGCGCAGCCCTTCGCGCAGATGCGCACCGGCTGCCGCCAGTTCCACCCGCAGCGGATTGACGATGATATCGGACGCATTGCCGCGAGACAGGATCAACCTGTCCTTGGCGAAATCCAGATCCGCCGATCCGGCCACCCCCCGCAACCGCAATGTGCGGTCATCCGTCCCTTCGGTCAGCGAGACCGAGAGCGTCACCTCGGTCACACCCGCGCGCCCCTGAACCCGCCAGCCCTGCGGCAGCACCCGCCCCGTGGGCAGGGTCACAGGCCGCATCAGCCGCAGATCGACATCTTCCATCGGCCCGAACAGATCCTGCACGAAAGCGTGCAGATGCGGCCCAAGCTCCAGCATCAGGTTTTCGGCGCTCTGCAGCATCCACATGCCGAACGGCCCGGTTCGCAGCGGTTGCAGCGGGTAATGCCAATGGACCGAGGCCTGATCCACCCGCCCGATCAGCCCGTCCTGCATCGCCTGCCTCAAGCGTTGATAAGCGGGCAGACCCAGAAAGTTATGGTTCACCCCGATCCTGCGCCCGGCCTTGTCTGCGGCTGCGCACATCGCCTCAGCCTCTGCCAGCGAGGTCGCGAAGGGCTTTTCAACAAGCACATGCGCGCCTGCTTCCAGCGCTTCAATCGCCAGCGGCGCATGCAGATGCGGCGGTGTCAGAATGTGCACTGCATCGCACTGGACCGCCGCCATCATCTCGGACAGACTGGCAAAGGCGCGCGCACCGTGGCTGCTGGCCAGTGCCTCAGCCGCACTCAGGGCCGGGTCGCAAATCCCCACCAGACGCACCCCCGGCACCCTGTGCAGGCTGCTTGCATGCCAGTCCGCAATATAGCCCGCGCCGACCAGCCCAACGCGCAATTCCTTTTCCGTCATGAAATCCCTTGCCCCTGATTCGTCAATTTGCGGCTATTTGTATTCAATGATCTGGGCATCACTGCGGCGCAGCCTGCGCAGCCAATACCAGCCCATCCCGTAAAGATTGGCGAATTTGCTCAGCATCACCAGCCCCGCCGCCGCCGCCGCGCGCGTAGGCTGCGCCCCCATCCGCGCAAAACGCAAGCCCTGCCGCGTTATAGCCGCCAGAGTGAGTGCCGCGACCACCATGGCCAAAGGCCACCACAGGACCGCGCCCGCGACCACCAGAAACGGCATCAGCCCCCCCCAGAGCACTGCCCGCATGCGCGCCGCCGCCGCCTTGCCCGGATGCAACGCGCCGAGTTCCGCGAAACTATGGCCCGCGCGGATCATCCGCCGCCACCACGGACGAAATCGGTCCAGCCCCGCATCATGGGTGCACATCGGCGCGGCAATGCTCCAGGTCTGCCAGCCAAGCCCGCGCATCCTCAGGAACATCTCGTCATCTTCCGCCGCGATCATGCTGTCGCGAAATCCGCCCGTCTGCGCGAACGCTTCCGCGCGGGTCATGAAAGTGCCGATCCCGGCGGCTTCCGGTCCCTCGGGCTTGTCCCATTCCCAATCGGTCAGCCAGTTATAGACTGACGCTTCGGGTGCTTCCTCGGAGTAGCGCCCGATCACCAGCCCGGCTTGCGGATTGGCATCAAGAAAGGACAGCGCCCGCTCCAGCCAGCCCGGCACCAGCAGGCAATCAGCATCAATGAAGTGCACGAAGGGCGCGCGGTCTGGCCCAAGAGCTGCGAAACCTTCATTCCGGGCGCGGGCCGCGGAAAACGGGCGCTGCGGGTCCAGTTCCAGCACAGCGACGCCAAGGGACCGCGCTTGCTCGACGCTCTTGTCCTGTGATCCGCTATCGACATACACGACATGTCGCGCGTGGGTACGCGCAGCACGCAGGGCAGATGCAAGCCTGCGCTCTTCGTTGCGGCCGATCACGACCGCGTCAAACGCTACACTTTCTGCCACAAGACACTCCTGCGCAAGCTTCGTTGCGCAGGGGATATCAGATTTCACGGCAGCGCAAAGGCTTAGGTGCTATGCCCACGCGAAATACGCGTAAAAGCCATCACCCGGGCATTCGCACGATCCAAGGACCGCGCGACAAGCGCCTTGACACTGGCATGCGGGTGTTGCCCGCGCTCGATTTTCGTGAATTGCGCGACCGGCGCAGCGCGCCGCGCTTTCGGGCGATCAATGACATGTTTTGACAAGGCAGCCTCCTCCTTAACTCCTCTGCCACTGTGTATCATATATCCCGCACGAGACCAAACAACTCCCGCTTACTTGACGCGATTTCACCCAAGGTCTAGCGAATGGCGCGACCCAAAACATAAGGACACGCCATGACCAACCCTTCCTTGCTCATCCTGCCCGGCGACGGTATCGGCCCCGAAGTCATGGCCGAAGTCCGCCGCATCATCGACTGGTTCGGTACGCAGCGCGGACTGGTCTTTGACGTGAGCGAGGATCTGGTCGGTGGCTGCGCATACGACAAGCATGGCACGCCCTTGCATGACGACACGATGGCGCGCGCGCAGGACGCGGACGCAGTGCTGCTGGGCGCTGTGGGCGGGCCGCAATATGACGATCTGGATTTCTCGGTGAAGCCAGAGCGCGGTTTGCTGCGTCTGCGCAAAGAGATGGACCTGTTCTCGAATCTGCGCCCGGCGCAATGTTTCGACGCGCTGGCGGATTTCTCATCGCTGAAAAAGGACGTTGTCGCGGGGCTTGATATCATGATCGTGCGCGAGCTGACCTCAGGTGTCTATTTCGGCGAGCCGCGCGGGATCTTCAAGGAAGGCAATGAGCGTGTCGGCATCAACACGCAGCGCTACACTGAATCCGAAATCGCTCGCGTGGCCCGCTCGGCCTTTGATCTGGCGATGAAGCGCAGCAAGAAGCTGTGTTCCATGGAGAAGGCCAATGTCATGGAATCGGGCATTCTGTGGCGTGAGGTCGTGACTGAAGTGGGGCGCGACTATCCGGAAGTGACCCTGAGCCACATGTATGCGGATGCCGGCGCGATGCAGCTGACGCGCTGGCCCAAGCAGTTTGATGTGATCGTGACCGACAATCTGTTCGGTGACCTGCTCTCGGACCTTGCCGCGATGCTGACGGGTAGCCTGGGCATGCTTCCTTCGGCCAGTCTTGGCGCCCCCATGGCCAATGGCCGCCCGAAAGCCCTGTATGAGCCGGTGCATGGGTCTGCGCCCGATATTGCCGGGCAAGGGAAAGCGAATCCGATCGCCTGCATCCTGAGTTTGGCCATGGCCCTGCGCTACAGCTTCGATCAGGGGGCCGAGGCCGCACGGCTGGAAGGTGCCGTCGAACGCGTCCTCGCGGATGGTCTGCGCACGGCTGATCTGATGGGGCCGGAAGGTGGCGTGCCTGTTTCCACCTCGGGCATGGGAGATGCGATCCTGGCTGCACTCGACGCCAGCCTGTAGCACAATGTTCGCGTAGGGTGCGTGCTGAGCACGCACCCTACAGAGCACCTACACAACGCCAAAACTTGAATTTAATCCTGCAGGGCACGCCAGCCGATATCACGACGACAAAAGCCGTCAGCCCAGTCAATGCGATCCACCATCTCGTAAGCATGCGCCTGTGCCTCACGCAGTGTCGCGCCACGCGCCGTCACATTCAAGACGCGCCCGCCAACAGCCAGAATCCGATTGCCTTCTGCCTTTGTGCCTGCATGAAACACCATATGCGCACTATCTTCCGGGCAAGTGTCCAGCCCCTTGATCTCGCTTCCCTTGGCGTAATCCCCAGGATAGCCCTTGGCGGCCATGACCACAGTCAAAGCATGATCAGCGGCCCAGTTGACCGCGACCTGATCGAGCCGCCCCTCGGCGCAAGCCAGCATCAGGTCCAGCGCCTGCGCCCCAAGCCGCATCATCAGCACCTGACATTCCGGATCGCCGAAGCGCACATTATATTCAACCAGCCGTGGTTGCCCGTCCCGGATCATAAGACCCGCATAGAGCACCCCTTGATACGGCATCCCGCGCCGCGCCATCTCGGCCATTGTGGGCTGCACAATCTGCTCAAGCGCCTGCGCGGCAATCGCGTCACTGAGCACAGGCGCTGGCGAATATGCCCCCATACCGCCTGTGTTCGGGCCTGTATCACCTTCGCCAACCCGCTTGTGATCCTGCGCTGTGCCAATGGGCAGACAAGTCTCGCCATCGACCAAGACGAAGAAGGACGCTTCTTCGCCCGCCATGAACTCCTCGATCACCACTTCCGCCCCAGCCGCCCCGAACTCGCCCCCGAACATGGTGTCAACGGCCGCCAGCGCCTCAGCCTCGGTCATGGCCACAATCACGCCCTTGCCCGCAGCAAGCCCATCTGCCTTGACCACAATCGGCGCGCCCTGCGCGCGAATATGCGCACGCGCAGCCTCGGCTTCGGTGAAATGCGCGTAACCCGCTGTTGGCGCATTGACCGCCGCGCAAATCTCTTTGGTGAAGGCTTTCGAGGCTTCCAGCCGCGCTGCAGCCGCCGAGGGCCCGAAACAGGCGATGCCCAGATCGCGCAACCGATCCGCCACCCCCGCCGCCAAGGGCGCTTCTGGTCCGATCACCACGAAATCGATCGCATTAGCCTCGCAGAAGCGCGCCACGGCCCCACCATTGCAAATATCGATATCGGCACATTCCGCAATCACAGCCATCCCCGCATTGCCGGGCGCGCAGATCAGCCGGTCGCATTTCGGGTTCTGCAGGATCGCCCAGGCCAGCGCATGTTCGCGCCCGCCACTGCCCAGCACCAGAATATTCATCATCCGCCCTCTCTTGGCCTTCGGCTGCGCGCGTTCTAGGGTGCACACGCGCCCATGACAAGCCGGAGCCC
>SKSL01000050.1 GCA_007123015.1 Natronohydrobacter sp.
CCTGCAGCGCATCACAGGGGCGCCCATGCATGTCCCGCTTGCGCCTTTCGCCTTCCCTCGGGCCGTCAACATGTTATGTCAGCCCAAATCAAGCCAAGAGTGCCATATGTCCGACCAGTTCCGCCTGACCCTCGCGCAGTTGAACCCCGTTCTGGGCGATATCGCGGGCAATGCGGCCAAGGCGCGCGCAGCATGGGCCGAGGGGCGTGCGGCGGTGGCAGACATGGTCGCGCTGCCGGAAATGTTTCTGGCAGGCTACCAGACGCAGGATCTGGTCTGGCGCGCGGCCTTTCAGGCGGATCTGCGAGATGCACTTGCCGCCCTCGCGCGCGACTGCGCAGACGGACCGATGCTGGGAATCGGTGTGCCCCTGATGGAGGGCGGGCATCTCTACAATACCTTCGCCATCCTCGCAGATGGTCAGATTGCAACGACGATCCGCAAGCATCATTTGCCGAATACTGATGTGTTTGATGAAAAACGCCTGTTCGCCTCGGGCGATATTTCGGGCCCTTATCGCGCAGGCCCCCTGCGTATCGGCACCCCGATTTGCGAAGATGCCTGGTTCGAGGATGTGGCCGAGGCGCAGGCCGAATCCGGGGCGGAACTGCTTTTGGTCCCCAATGGCTCGCCCTATTCCCGCAACCGCTATGACACGCGCATGACCCATATGGTCGCGCGCGTGGTCGAGACCGGTCTGCCGCTGGTCTATCTGAATCTTGTCGGCGGGCAGGATGATCAGGTTTTCGACGGGGCCTCTTTCGTGCTGAACCCGGGCGGGCAACTCGCGCTGCAGATGCCGGCCCATGAAGAGGCGATCGAGACGATCACCTTCACGCGCGGCGATTCGGGCTGGCGCGCGACCCCCGGCCCCCGCGTGGTTCAACCCGATGCATGGGAGCAGGATTATCGCGCCATGGTCGTAGCCCTGCGCGACTATCTGGGAAAATCAGGTTTCTCGAAAGTGGTGCTGGGCCTGTCGGGCGGGATCGATTCGGCGCTGGTCGCTGTGATCGCTGCCGATGCGCTGGGGCCGGACAACGTGCATTGCGTGATGCTGCCTTCGGAATACACAGCACGCGAATCGCTCGAAGATGCCGCCGATCTGGCCGGACGTCTGGGCGCGAAGCTGAATCAGATCAGCATCGAAGGCCCGCGCGCAGCGATGATGGCCGAACTCGCGCCGCTCTTTGCCGGGCTGGATGCGGATGTGACCGAGGAAAACCTGCAATCGCGCATCCGGGGCACATTGCTGATGGCGCTGTCGAACAAGACTGGCGCGATGCTGCTGACCACTGGCAACAAATCCGAAGTCGCGGTCGGCTATGCTACGATCTATGGCGACATGAATGGCGGCTACAACCCGATCAAGGATCTATACAAGACCCGCGTGTTTGAAACCTGCCGCTGGCGCAATGCGCAGCACCGCCCCTGGATGCACGGCCCAAGCGGCGAAGTGATCCCGCCGCGGATCATCGACAAACCCCCTTCGGCGGAACTACGCGCAGACCAGCGCGACGAGGACAGCCTGCCGCCCTATCCCGAACTGGACGCAATCCTGGAGCGGCTGGTCGAGCGCGATATGCCGATTGCCGAGATCGTCGCCGAAGGCTTCGCGCGCGATACCGTCGAGAAGGTCGAGCATCTGGTGGCGATTTCCGAATGGAAGCGGTTCCAATCCGCCCCGGGCGCACGCCTGACGCAGCGCGCTTTCTGGCTGGACCGGCGCTATCCGATGGTCAATCGCTGGCGCGACCGACGCTGAGACGCGCGCGGTCACGGAACTGTCGCTTTTCGGTCGCAGATACAGGCGCTATGCAAGGGGGCGCAGCTCGCTGGCCGCTATTCGGTCTGTCCGCGCTGACATTTTCAGAGTATAACAGCGCAAAGCCATGGCCGATAACAAGTCTGACAGCAGATCAGACACGGCATGAGGCGGAGAGAGGCAGTATGCAGACGTCACAAATCACGTTTCTTGGCCTTGCAGTCGTGGGCAGTCTTGCTCTTGCAGGCTGCATGGAAGGCGGCAACGCCACATCTACCTCCCGGACCACCAGCAATGTGATGGCCACAGAGCGCGATGTCGAAGATCCCGGCACCTTCTCGAAACGCGAAAACGGGCTTTGGGATGGACGGCCTTCCCTTGGTGGGGTCTGGGTCGCGCATCCGGATGTGACCTCGCCTGAACGGGTGATCATCCGCAACACCGAGAATGGGCAAGAAACCATCGGCGCGCTGTTTCGCCGCGAACGGATGAACCCCGGACCCAGTTTTCAGGTCTCTGGCGAAGCCGCATCGGCGGTCGGCATGCTGGCCGGGGCCCCCACCATGATCGAAGTGGTCGCACTGCGCATCGAGGATGCGGCCCCTGCCCCCGAAGAAGACATCGTCGCCGATGAAGCCACCGCTGTCGCCGAGGCCCCTGCCGCCATGGAACACGTCGCCACCGAAGCCCCTGAGCAGATCGCCACGGCGGATATCCGCGACGAGGCCGATCTGATCCCCCTGCCCGACACGGATGCAGATGCCGCGCCGCGCCGCAGTGGTGGGCTTTTGGGCCGCATCTTCGGACGCAGAGATGCCGCCGAAGACGCCCCCCCGACGATTGCAGAGGTCGAGACGCAGGTCATCGATGATGCTGCCGTCTTGCCAACTGCGCCTGCAGCATCTGCCGAAGCCCCGGCACAAGCAACACCGCAGGCCCCTGTGCCTGCCCCCAGCCCGCTGGCGCAGCCCTTCATCCAGCTTGGCATTTTCAGTGTCGAGGCCAATGCGCGCAATGCCGAACGCATGGCAAAAGGGGCCGGGCTGAGCGCGCGGGTCGTGGCCGGGCAGGCCTCGGGCAATCAGTTCTGGCGTGTGGTGGTGGGTCCGGCGAATAGTCAGACCGAACAGCGCCAGATGCTTGAACGCGTCCGGGGGCTGGGCTTTACCGACGCCTATGCTGTCAGGCGTTAACCTACCGCGAAGGAGCACATTCATGCGTTCTCTCATCCGTCACGCTGTCACATCAAGCCTGACCATGGCCATGATCGCTCTGGGCATGACCGCGCCCTTGGGCGCACAGGTTGCAGGTTTCGACTCGAAAGCCCCGTCGATCTATGTGCGCGACCTGACCACCGGGACAGTCCTGCTGGAACGCGGGGCTGATGTGCCCTTGCCCCCGGCCTCTATGTCCAAGCTGATGACCCTGCTGATGCTGTTCGAGGCGATCGAGGACGGGCGCATGACGCTGGACACGACCTTCAGCGTGTCCGAGCGCGCGCATGCGATGGGCGGCTCGCGCATGTTCCTTGAAACACGTGACCGGCCCACAGCGCTGGATCTGATCCGCGGGATAGCTGTGCTGTCGGGCAATGACGCGACTGTCGTGGTCGCCGAGGGGCTGGCAGGCACAGAAGAGGCCTTCGCGCAGCTGGCCACGCGGCGCGCGCGCGAATTGGGGATGCGCAACACCACGATTGCCAATTCTTCGGGCTGGCCGCATCCCGATCATCTGATGTCGAAACGCGATCTGGGGATCCTGGCCGATCATATCATCACGACTTATCCGCAATATTACCAGTATCTGGCCGAACGTGAATTCACCTGGAACAATATCACCCAGCAAAATCGCGTGCCGCTCTTGGGGGCGGGCGTAGGGCTGGACGGGTTGAAAACCGGTTTCACGTCACAGGCGGGGTATTCGCTGACCGGATCGGCGCGGCAGGGCGAGCGGCGGATTGTCTTTGCCTTTGGCGGGCTGTCGAGCGAGGCCGAGCGCCGGCAAGAAGCCGAGGCAATCATTAACTGGGCATTTCGGCAGTTCCAGAAAGTCTCGCTTGGGACCGAAGGGCAAGCGATGGGCGAGGCCCCGGTCTGGCTGGGCGCAGAACAGACTGTGCCGCTGGTGCTGGGTGAGAGCCCCGAAATCCTGATCCCGGCCATGGCGCAGCGCAGCATGGCGGCCACTCTTGTCTATGACAGCCCCCTGCCCGCACCGATCACAGCAGGCGATGAAGTTGGCCATGTCGTGGTCGATGTGCCTGAACTGGGCGAGATGCGCGTGCCGCTGCTGGCCGGGGCGTCGGTTGCAGAAGGCGGTTTCACGGTCCGGGCCATGGCTTCGGCTGAACGGCTGCTGGGCATGGTCATGGGGCGCGCGCAAGACGCGATGAACTGAGGCATGGCCCAACACGCTGGCCTGTTCATCAGTTTCGAGGGGATTGACGGATCCGGCAAAACGACACAGGCGCGTTTGCTGGCCGACAGCCTGCGCAGTGAGGGGCGCGAGGTGGTGCTGACGCGTGAACCCGGCGGGTCCGACGGGGCCGAAGCGATCCGGCGGCTGCTGGTCGCGGGCGCGCCGGACCGCTGGTCGGCAGAAACCGAGATCCTGCTGTTCAACGCCGCGCGTCGTGATCATGTCGAGCGCCTGATCCAGCCTGCTCTGGCACGCGGCGCTGTGGTGATCACGGATCGCTTTGCCGATTCGACCCGTGTCTATCAGGGCGTGGCACGCGCCAGTTTGCGCGGGCTGGTCGATCAACTTCATGATCTGGTGATCGGGATCGAACCGGATCTGACGCTGGTGATCGACATGGACCCGGAAGTGGCACTGACGCGCGGTCTGGCGCGTGCCTCGGGCGAGGACCGCTTCGAGGATCTGGGCCTTGGTTTTCAGGAAGCCCTGCGCGCCGGGTTCTTCGATCTGGCCCTGTCCTGCCCTGAGCGGATCACAATGATCGACGGCGCGCATGCCCCCGAAGCCGTCGCGCGGGACATTCTGGCACAGGTCAAGGCACGGCTTCATGGCTGATCTCGACAACATCCTGCCCCCCGACCAGATCGAGGGCGCGCCGCATCCGCGTGAAACCCTGCGGCTTTACGGGCAGGAAGAGGCCGAGGCCGCGTTCCTGCGCGCCTACAACTCGGGCCGCCTGCATCATGGCTGGCTGATTTCCGGCCCGCGGGGTGTGGGCAAGGCCACGCTCGCGTGGAAGCTCGCGCGGTTTCTTCTGGCCACGCCGCCCGATGATCGCGGTATGTTCGCCCCCCCGCGCCCTGCGACACTGGACATCCCCGAAGATCATCCGGTCGCGCGTCGCCTGCGCGCGGGCGCGGATGGGGGTCTTCTGGTGATCCGCCGAGGGCTGGATGACAAGGGCAAGTTGCAGCGCGACATCACGGTCAATGTCATGCGCAAGCTGCACGGGTTTTTCGGGCTTTCTGCGCCCGATGGTGGACGGCGCGTGGTGATCATTGACGCCGCCGACGAGATGAACGCCAATGCCGCCAATGCGCTGCTGAAAGCGCTGGAAGAACCGCCCGACAATGCCTTTCTGCTACTGGTCGCACATCAGCCCTCGCGGCTTCTGCCCACGATCCGCTCGCGCTGTCGCGATCTGCGCTTGAAACCCCTTGCAGGCGCAGATTTTGCCGAGGCGCTGGCACAAGCCGGGACAAGTGCACAAAGCGAGGCGCTGTCGCAACTGTCGGGCGGCTCGGTCGGCGCGGCGATCACGCTGGCGCAAGGCGGCGGGGCAGAGCTATACGCTGCACTTGTGCAAATCTTCGCCACTGCGCCGCGTGTGGACCGTGCGCAGGCACTGAAACTGGCCGAGTCGGTCACTGGCAAGGCCAATGACACGCGCTTCGCGATGCTGCTTGCGCTCTATGATCTGTTCATGGCCCGGCTCGCGCGGGCAGGCATTTCCGGCCCCCCGCCCGAGGCCGTGCCGGGCGAAGCGGCCTTGTTCGCGCGCATTGCCCCTCATGACCAGGCTGCGCGCGCTTATGCGGCATTGGCACAGTCACTTGGGGCACGTGCGCGACATGGGCGCGCTGTGAACCTTGACCCTGCCGCTGTGGTGCTTGATATGGTGCTGCAAACCGAAGCAGAGGTGCGCCGGTTCCTGTGACCCCGCGCGCCCGGAGAACGCATGCCGCCCGAGATCGTCGACAGCCATTGCCATCTGGATTTCCCGCAACTGGCCGAGGATCTGGACGCAGTGATCGCGCGCGCCCGCGCTGCCGGGGTGACGCGGATGGTCACGATCTGCACCAAGCTGCGGGAGCTTGAAAAAGTGCAGGCGATTGCGGACGCGCATGAGGGCGTATTCTTCGCCGCCGGCATCCATCCGATGAGCGTAGCAACCGAGCCGATGGTCACAGTCGAAGAGCTGGTGGCACTGGCGCAGCATCCCAAGATGGTGGGGATCGGCGAGACCGGGCTCGATTATCATTACACCGCTGACAGTGCCGGGGCTCAACAAGGCAGCCTGCGTATCCACATAGAGGCCGCGCGCCAGACCGGGCTGCCGCTGATCATCCATGCGCGCGACGCCGATGACGATATGGCGCGCATCCTGACCGAAGAGCATAGCGCCGGGGCGTTTGATTGCGTGATGCATTGCTTTTCGTCCGGCGAAGGACTGGCGGGGGCGGCGCTCGATCTGGGCTTTTACCTGTCCATGTCCGGGATCGCCGCTTTTCCGAAATCCGAGAGCCTGCGCGCGATCTTCCGCGCAGCGCCCCTTGAGCGCATCTTGCTGGAAACCGACGCGCCCTATCTGGCACCCCCGCCCTATCGCGGGCGCCGCAATGAACCGGCCTATACGGTCCACACAGCCGAAGCTGGCGCACGCGCCTTTCACATGCCCTTGGAAGATTTTGCTGCCGCCACGACCGCGAATTTCAACCGCCTGTTTCGAAAGGCCGCCTGATGGCTGAATTGCGCGCCACGATCCTTGGCTGTGGATCATCGGGCGGGGTGCCGCGTATTGGCGGGCTCTGGGGTGATTGCGACCCGAATGAGCCGCGAAATATCCGGCGCCGCTGCTCGCTGCTACTGGAACGGATCACTGACCAGGGCCGAACGCAGGTGCTGATCGACACGTCACCGGATATGCGCGCGCAGCTTCTGGATGCGGGCATTGCGCGGCTCGATGCGGTGGTCTTCACCCATTCCCATGCTGATCATGTCCACGGCATTGATGATCTGCGCCAGATCGTCTTTGCCACTGGCAAAAGGCTGCCCGTCTGGGCCGATGGCCCGACACAGGATGCGCTTCTTGCACGGTTTGGCTATGCCTTTGTGCAACCGAAAAACTCGCCCTATCCACCGATCCTGGATCTGAACACGATCGAGGGCGCCGTCAGCATCGAGGGCGCAGGCGGGGTCATGGTGCTGCACCCGATCCGGCTGAACCATGGCACAGTTGATGCGCTTGGATTCCGAGTCGATGGTCTGGCCTATGCGCCCGATGTGGTGGGGATCTATCCCGAAAGCTGGCCGATGCTGGAGGGGCTTGATATGTGGATTGTCGATGCGTTGCGGCGCAAACCCCATCCCAGCCATGCCCATCTGCAGATGACGCTCGACTGGATCGCCCGTGCAGAACCCCGGCAGGCCATTCTGACCAACATGCATCTCGATCTAGATTATGCGACTCTTTGCGAGGAATTACCCGACCATATCCGGCCTGCGCATGATGGTCTGGTCCTGACATTGCCAGTCTGAGCGATGCAGGCACTGGTCGATGTCATTCTGCCGGTCTTCCTGGTCATCGGCTTTGGGTATGTGGCCCGTTGGCGCTATCTGATCACCGATGATCAAATCGACGGGGTCATGCAATTCGCGCAGAATTTTGCGATACCCTGCCTGTTATTCGTGGCCATCGCCCGGCTTGACCTTGGGCAAGAGCTGGACTGGCGGCTGCTGGTGGCCTTCTACACTGGTGCACTTGCCGGGTTCGGGCTGGGCTTTATCGGAGCGCGGATATTCTTCCGCCGCGACTGGGAGGATTGCGTGGCCATCGGCTTCATCGCGCTGTTTTCCAATTCGGTGCTGCTGGGCCTGCCGATCACCGAACGCGCCTATGGGGCTGATGCGCTGGCGGCGAATTATGCCATCATCGCGATCCATTCCCCCTTTTGCTATGCTGTCGGGATCACGGCGATGGAGCTGATCCGCAATCGTGGCGGGCGGTTGCGCGACACAGCCCAGCACGTGTTTTCGGCGATGTTCCGCAATGCACTGGTCATCGGTATCCTGTTGGGTTTCACGGTGAACCTGACCGGGTTTGTCATGCCGGGTGTGGCGAATCAGGCGCTTGACATGATGGTGCGGGCGGCACTTCCAGTGGCACTTTTTGCGCTGGGTGGCGTGCTCTATCGCTACCGGCCCGACGGCGATCTGCGCACCATCGGTTATGTGGTGGGGCTGTCGCTGGTGGTGCATCCGCTGATCACCTACGGGCTGGCGCGGGCCTTCGGGCTGGGGACCGAGGTGGTCCGCTCATCTGTGCTGACAGCCGCGATGGCGCCTGGGGTGAATGCCTATGTCTTCGCCAATCTTTATGGGCGTGCGAGACGGGTGGCGGCGTCTTCAGTGCTGATCGGCACGTTGGGGGTCATTTTGACAGGCTGGATCTGGTTGCAGGTGCTTCCGTAAGGTGCGTGGTCACCACGCACCTTACCCACAGTGGCGCGACTGAAAGAAGAATAGGGCCAGTCCAGCGGGTCCTGAACCAGCCCTGACAATGCAGGACTGTCGCGACAAAGCTGCAGATGCACAGCAAGATCAGCGTCATTGCGGATATGATGCTCACAGAAACGACGCTGCCAGATGCCACGCTCGGCGCGGCGGTGATGCGAGGCCCGAAGTCTTCCCCGTGGCAAAGCCCGCGAAACACGCGCCTTGATCAGACGCCAGCGCATCGGATAATCGCTATCCCCATCGGGCAGGGTCCAGATGCATAGCATGCGATCAGGCAAGACCACCCAAGCCAGAATATCAAAAGGGTGGTCCCTGCGCGTCTGGCGCACGGCCGCGCGCAGCAGGGCGATGTGGCGAATGAGCAGATCGCTGGGGCGTTCCGCGAGCACGACCTCGAAGAAAATGGTGGCACCGGGGCGTCTGGGGCGGCGATAATTCGGCATCTCTTGAAGATCGCAGATAACGGTTAACGCAGCGTGAACCCGCGTAAGGTGCGTGGTAACCACGCACCTTACCCCAACCGATAGGGCTTCCCTTCCCGACCTGCGCATGGCACCAAGTTACAGCATCATCGACAAAAGGCCCCGACCATGACCCCTGCCCCCTTTCCTGCCGCCCGCATGCGCCGCCTGCGCCGCACCCGCGCCCTGCGCGAAATGGTGCAGGAACAAAGTCTGAGCGCAGGTGATCTGATCTGGCCTGTCTTCATCCGCGATGGCGAGAATATTGAAGAGCCAATCCCCTCGCTGCCCGGGGTGAGCCGCCTGTCGCTTGACAAGCTTGTGGTCGCCGCAGAACACGCCCACCAGCTTGGAATTCCAGCCATATGCCTCTTTCCCTACACAGATCAAAGCCTGCGGACCGAAGATTGCCGTGAAGCCTGGAACCCCGAGAATCTGACCAATCGCGCAATCCGGCTGCTGAAATCGGAATTGCCTGACTTGATGGTCATGACCGATATCGCGCTCGACCCATATAATGCCAATGGCCATGACGGGTTCGTCGTGAATGGCGGGATCGTCAATGATGAGACTGTCGCAGCACTGGTCAAGATGGGACTCGCGCAGGCCGAAGCCGGGGCCGATATCTTGGGACCTTCCGACATGATGGACGGCCGCATCGGCGCGCTACGCCTTGCGCTCGAAGCCGAAGGCCATAGAGATGTGGCAATCCTGTCTTATGCTGCAAAATTCGCATCAGGTTTCTATGGGCCATTTCGCGACGCTGTGGGGGCCTCGGGGCGTCTGGTGGGCGACAAGGCGACCTATCAGATCAACCCGGCCAACCGCGAAGAGGCGCTGGCCTGCGTCGCGCGCGACCTGTCCGAGGGCGCCGATATGGTCATGGTCAAGCCCGGCATGCCCTATCTCGATATCTGCCGCGCCGTAAAGGACCGGTTTCAGCGCCCGACCTTCGCCTATCAGGTCTCTGGCGAATATGCGATGCTGATGGCGGCTGTGCAGAATGGTTGGCTTGATGGCGAGAAAGTCATGCTGGAAAGTCTGCTGTCCTTCAAGCGGGCAGGCTGTGACGGTGTGCTCAGCTATTTCGCGCCACAGGTCGCAGAGGCACTGCGCCGCGCTTAACGGGCGAAGCTTTGTCGATTCAGGGCAACGCCGCCCGTCCCGAGGATGACATGCGCCGGGAGACGCGCTATCTATAGGCTGACAGAATGAGTGCACAAAGCACCGTGAGCAGAGGCAAAGACATGACTGACATGAACCGGCGGGTTTTCGCAAAGACCGGCATTGCAGCACTTGCTGCGCTCGCCGCGTGTTCCAATGCTGTTGGAAGTGAAGGGGCCGCATCGCTCGATGCCCGTGTCGATGCAGCACGCGACTATTTGCGCAACAATTATGCAGGGCTAAACGATCTGTTCGAAAACGCTCGCGGGATCCTCTACATCCCGGTCGTGACCGAAGGCGGACTTTTTGTCGGCGGGGCCTATGGTCGCGGCGCCTTGCGCATCAATGACGCGACGGTGGATTACTATTCGGCCACCCGCGCCAGTTTCGGGCTGCAAGCAGGGGCGCAGCAATACGCGCATGCACTGTTCTTCATGACCGAACAGGCGCTGTCGGATTTCCGCTATTCCCCGGGCTGGGCCGCGAGCGCGGATTTGCGCTATGCAACCCCCACGCGCGGTGGCTCGGTCGGAACCGAGACCACAACCCAATTCTCGCCAGTCATCGCAGTGGTTTTCGGCCAGTCCGGGATCATGGCAGGGGCGTCTCTCGCCGGGGTGAAATACAATCGCATCATCCCCTGAGCGGACGTGCTCAGACGGCCAGTGCGGCGACATCCTCGGGCGCCCCGAAATTGCGCGTGGACGTGCCGCGCGCAATTCTCTTGATCATGCCCGAGAGCGCCTTGCCAGCGCCGATTTCCCAGAACTCGGTCACCCCTTGCTCGGCCATCCACTGCACGGACTCGCGCCAACGCACAGAGCCTGTGACCTGTTCGACCAGAAGCGCACGGATCACATCCGGCTCGGACACCGCCTGCGCGCGAATATTCGCGACCAGAGGCACCGCCGGCGCACGCAGCGCGACCTCTGCTAGCGCGGCCTGCATCGCTTCTGCCGCAGGCTGCATCAATGCACAATGAAACGGCGCCGAGACTGGCAACAGCAAGGCGCGTTTCGCCCCTCGCGCCTTGGCGATCTCGACCGCGCGTTCAACCGCCGCCTTGTGCCCTGACACGACAACTTGTGCGGGGTCATTATCATTGGCGGCCTGACACACATCGCCGTCCGCCCCTTCGGCTGCGACGTCGCAGGCCGTCGCGAAATCCAGCCCCAGCAGCGCAGCCATCGCCCCCTCACCAACTGGCACTGCGTCCTGCATCGCGCGGCCCCGGATGCGCAGCAAACGTGCTGCATCCCCGATATCCAGCGAACCGGCGGCCGCGAGCGCGGAATACTCGCCCAGCGAATGACCCGCGACGTAAGCCGCATCCGTGACCGCCACACCTTCAGCTTCCAATGCGCGCATCGCCGCCAGAGATGTCGCCATCAGCGCCGGTTGGGCATTGGCCGTCAGCGTCAATTCCGCAATATCGCCGTCCCAGATCAGCGCCGAAAGCGCCTCACCCAGCGCATCATCCACTTGCTCGAATACAGCACGGGCGGTTGGATAAGCCTTTGCCAGGGCCTGCCCCATACCAATGGCTTGCGCGCCCTGACCGGGAAAAACAAATGCACGGCTCATAACGCCCCTCCTGACATCACATTCCGCAGGGGATAGACGCATTCTTGAGGGCAATGCAAGCGATGGGGCATTTTCTTGCTGAAAATACTCACTGTCCCCACAAGCGCGCAGATCTCAGCCAGCGCGCGTCAGCGTCTCGATCCGACCGACCATGGCGCGCAAGCCATTGGATCGCTGCGAGGACAGGTGCTCATCCAACCCCAGCCGCCTAAGCTCTGCCAGTGCATCGACCTGAGCAGCCTCGCGCAATGTAAGCCCCGAATAGAGCGCATGCAGTACAGCGATCAATCCGCGCACAATCATTGCATCACTGTCACCTGCGAAATCGAACCGGGCCTCGCGCCCCTCACCGCTCAGCACGGGATGGATCCAGACCTGGCTGGCGCAGCCTTCGACTTTGGTGGCAGGCGATTTCAGCGCATCTTCCATTGGCGGCATGGCCCGGCCAAGCTCGATCACATGGCGGTAGCGATCTTCCCAATCCTCCAGAAACTCGAACGTCTCTGCAATATCCTCGAAACGGGCCGTAGCCATCTTTTTGCCTCTCACTGACTTGGCTCTACTAGCTAGGCGCTGTCAGGCCCAAGGTCCAGTCCTGCGATCACCCCAGACTTGCAAGATGCCGCATCCGCCAAGCTACTTTTCAAACCCGCTCTATTGCGTTACCCAATTCATCAACGCGCGCCCTGATCGATTGGAAGGACCCCCGATGAAAAAGCCTCTCCTCGCTGCGCTGGCTTTGGTGCTCGCTCTCGGGGCCTGTGGGTCTATGGGCCAATCCCGCCTGAACCCGATGAACTGGTTCGGACGCGACAGCACCGAAACGCTTGTGCCACGGGGCGGTTGGGGCGATCGGACAGATCGCCGCGCATTGGTGCCGGTTGTCACCGAGATGGAGGTCATCCCGACCACGGGCGGTGCCCTGCTGCGCGCTGCGGGTGTGACCGAGACCCAAGGCTGGTGGGATGTCGAACTGCGCCCGGTCAATAATGAACGGCCCGTCGATGGCGCGCTGATCTATGAATTCGTGATTGCCGCCCCGCGCGGGCAGACCGCTGTTGCGACAGAAGCCTCGCGCACCGTCACGGCCGGGGTCAAGATCGAGACACCTCGCCTGGAGGGCGTGCGCCGGATCATCGTGCGCGGGGCCGAGAATGCACGCACTGTAACGCGCTGAGGCTCAGGGCTTCCGGCGCGGCGGCGCAGATCCGCCCGGCTTTCCGCCAGGTTTACCGCCCGGTTTCCCGCCATACGGGCCTTTATGCGACTTGAACCCGGTGGATTTGCCCCCTGTCGGCTTTCCGATTCGGGGTTTGCGGGGCGCGCCGGACCGATCCATAGGTTGCGAGACATTTGCCGCCCCGACGCGGAGCTTGCTGGCGGGCGCAGTTCCTGCGCCCTCTGTCTTCTCACTGCTCGCGCGCGCAGGTCTGGCGCTATCCGGGCGCTGCCCTTTACCATCCGCAGGCTTTCCGCCGGTCCAGCGCGGCGCTGTCTTGGCCTGTGGGGCCTCTGCGCGCGCAGATTTCGCGTGGCGCGGCTTGCGTGCAGGCTCAGCGCTTTCGCTACGCAAAGCGCGATCTTCGGCAAAAGCACGATGCGGGGCACGAGCGGGTTTTGCCGCGTCCTTGGCACGGGGCTTGGGCGGGGCGCGCTCGGGGCCTTTGGGGGCCTCTGCCCAGCGCGGCTTGGCGAGGGCATCCTCGCGGCGCTGCGCAGATTTGCGCGGCTCGTCGGGCGCATCCGACCAGCGTGCTCTCGGTACTGCTGCATCGCGCACCGGACGCTCGGGGCGCGGGCTACGGCGATCTGTGCGATCCTCTTCGGGGGCAACGTCAAGCTTGCGCGCTGTGATATCTTCCTCCAGCACGCCACTGCCGCCAAGGCGCGCGATCAGTGCCGAAGCGGCGCCTTCCGCGATTTCCACTGCAGTCGTGCTGGCCCCGACCTTGATCCGCCCGATGCTGGCCTTGTCAAGATTGCCTGCCCGGCACAGCATCGGCAGAAGCCAGCGCGCCTCGGCGCGTTTGTCCTGCCCCACGGACAACTCGAACCAGACCGACGGACCGAAGGCCGCGCGTTCGGGCCGGGCCTTGGGGTTTGGGGCCAGTTCGATATCCTCGGGCGCAGACAGGCCCGCACGGTAAAGCCGCAGGCAGGCGGCCGCGATGTCCGCGGGGCTACGCTCACTGAGCAGCTCAGCCGCAAAACGCGCCTCATCTTCGGTCAGATCGCCCTCCCAGACCGGGGCTGCGCGCAGGCGCTGCTCGTCAAGCGCAAGAATTTCTTCGGCCGTAGGGGGCCCGATCCAATCGGCCGTAATCTTCGCCCATTTCAACAGCCGCTGCGCCTTGCCTGCGGCGCGATCCGGAGCGATCAGCACAGAGACGCCCTTGCGCCCGGCGCGTCCAGTGCGCCCCGACCGGTGCAAAAGCGCTTCGGTATTCATCGGCAGATCGGCATGGATCACCAGATCGAGATTGGGCAGATCTATGCCGCGCGCGGCCACATCGGTCGCCACACAGACCCGCGCACGCCCATCGCGCAACGCTTGCAGGGCATGGCTGCGCTCATCCTGGCTCAGTTCCCCGGACAGACTGACCACAGACAGACCGCGATTGGACAGACGCGCCGTCAGCCGGGCCACCGTGGCGCGCGTATTGGCAAACACAATAGAGGCCGGCGCATCATGGAAGCGCAAAAGGTTGATGATGGCATGCTCGGCCTCGGACGCGGCGACCTTGACCACCTGATAGGAAATATCGCTGTGCTGCACGCCGCGCGAGAGCGTCGTGACGCGCACTGCGTCGCGTTGGTAGGTCTTGGCGATCTCGACAATCGCGGGCGGGACTGTGGCCGAGAAAAGCAGCGTGCGCTTGCCCTCAGGGGCTTCCCCCAGCATGAATTCGAGGTCTTCGCGAAAGCCCAGATCGAGCATTTCATCGGCCTCATCCAGCACCACAGCGCGCAAGTCTGACATGACCAGAGCACCGCGTGTGATATGATCGCGCAGCCGCCCCGGTGTTCCGACGACAATATGCGCGCCGCGGTCCAGCGCGCGACGCTCCTCGCGCGGGTCCATGCCACCAATGCAGGACACGACCTTGGCCCCGGTTTTTGCATAAAGCCATTGCAATTCGCGCTGAACCTGCAAGGCGAGTTCGCGTGTGGGGGCGATGACAAGGGCCAGCGGCAGGGCGGGCGGGCCGAAGCGTTCATCCGTGCCCAGAAGCGTGCCTGCGATGGCCAGACCGAAGCCCACAGTCTTGCCCGATCCGGTCTGCGCCGAAACCAGCAGGTCCGCATCGGCCAGCTCAGGGGCCGTGACCGCCTCTTGCACATCCGTCATCGTGTCGAAGCCGCGCTCTGTGAGGGCTTCTGTCAGGGTCGAAATCATGGGTCGGGGGGTCCTTGAGGTTTCGCGGGTCGAGCCCTGCGCGTCAGGCCCTGCCGTATAGGGGAAGCGGGCCGCGCTGTCGAGCGCGAATCCCATGCGCGGCTTGCAAGGCCCCCATGAGTTTGCAGCCACACGCGCCGTGGCAAGGGCAGAAGCGCCCGCTCACGGCCCACCCACCCGGCCCATGCCATTCGCGGGCGCTGCCCGGCTGCGCCGGGCGAGACAGTCAGTGCACCGGAGCGCGGTCTAAAGCAGGCTCAACCAATGCAGCGCCGCCATTGCCAGCGCCAGCAGGGCCAATGTCTCGATCACCACAATCGCCAGATGACCACCGCCCACCGAAGTCAGCGCCTTGAGCGAGGTTTTCACACCCAGCGCAGCAATCGCCGTGATCAGGAACGCGCGAGAGAGCGTGTCCACCTGCGCGACCAGCGGGGCCGGCAGATCGACCACACTTCCCAGCGCGACCAGCGCCAGAAACAGCACCATGAACCACGGCAAGAGCGGGATCTTGCCCTGCCCGGCCCCAACACCTGTCGCACGCAGCACCACGACGATGGCGATCAGCACCACGGGCAGCATGGCCACGCGAAACAGTTTGGTTATGGTCGCCATTTCGCCTGCCGCGTCCGAGACGGAAAAGCCTGCGCCCACGACCTGCGCCACATCATGGATCGTGGCCCCGATCAGGAAGCCCTGCTGCAATTCGCTGAAGCCCAGCCCCTGAAACAACAGCGGATAGAGCACCATGGCGATGGTCGAAAGTGCGGTGACCGCGATAACCGTGAAAAGCGTGTTGCGTTCGGATTTGTCATTGGCCGGGATCACAGCGGCAATGGCGAGTGCCGCCGAGGCTCCGCAGATCGCCACAGCCCCCCCCGTCAGCAGGGCAAAGCGCCATTTGCGTTTGAAGATGGGGGCCGCGATGAAGCCTGTGGCGATGGTCAGCGCAATCAGCCCTGCAAGCACTGCTGCCCCGGTCAGCCCGATCTGCACGATATCATCAAGCGCGATGCGGATGCCCAACAGCCCCACGCCCAAACGCAGGATGAATTTCGCAGCGAACTCGATCCCTTCGCGGCAGGGGCCGTCTTCGTGCAGGAAGTTGAACGCCATGCCCAGCAAAAGCGCGAACAGCATCACGGGCGCGCCATAATGCGTGCCCAGAAAAGCCGCAGCCGCAGCAATGGTCGCAGCCAGCATCAGCCCCGGCATGAGCGGGGTGGCAAAGGCGCGCAGGCGGGCGAAGGGGGTCATGTCGGGCCTCGCAGGGACAACGAAGGCGGGCCAAGCGGCCCGCC
>SKSL01000104.1 GCA_007123015.1 Natronohydrobacter sp.
AAATTCACGCCTTTGACCACACGGCCATCAGCGACGTCCAAGCAAGGTATGACACGCGTTTTCAACATGCGGCTCTGATAGCGCGGTAGGCATCCCCCTAAAAGAGGTATTTGACATAGATCAAAGCGAATCCCGAAACGACAATCGCAATGTCGAGATCTCGTTTGGGAGGACAGAGATGCGCGACACGATAGACCCGAATGCTTCATTTGACTCGCGGATTGAAGCATTGCTTGAACAACTGCGCATGATCGAACAAGAGATTGACGCGACCGGTGCGCAGGGAGCGAATGAAAAGCTGCTCGGGCGCATTCTAGACGAAGCCTGCATTGCGCTGAACGATGCCGCAGACGCGCGGGTCCGGCAGATCGACGCAGCACTCGCGCGCATGGTCGATGGCCAGTTCGGCTTTTGCGAAAGCTGCGGCGCGCATATCGACATCGACCGCCTGGAAGAGGCCCCGACCACGAAAACCTGCCGCTCTTGCGGACCATGAGCGCAGCTTGCAGGCGCTGCCGCGATTGCCTATACGCGCGACATGCTGGACCAATCATCAAACCGCCCGGATTTACCCGCAGAGATCGCGCGACGGCGTACCTTTGCCATCATCTCGCACCCTGATGCAGGCAAAACCACTCTGACGGAAAAGTTCCTGCTCTTCGGCGGAGCGATCCAGATGGCCGGGCAAGTGCGCGCCAAGGGCGAGGCGCGCCGCACCCGCTCGGATTTCATGCAGATGGAGAAAGACCGGGGCATTTCGGTCTCGGCCTCGGCCATGTCCTTCGATTTTGGGCAATATCGTTTCAATCTGGTGGACACCCCCGGCCACTCGGATTTCTCGGAAGATACCTATCGCACGCTGACGGCAGTCGATGCGGCCATCATGGTCATCGACGGTGCCAAAGGCGTGGAATCCCAAACCCGCAAACTGTTCGAAGTCTGCCGTCTGCGCGATCTGCCGATCTTGACTTTTTGCAACAAGATGGACCGAGAAAGCCGAGACACTTTCGATATTATTGACGAAATCCAACAAAACCTGGCCATCGACGTGACACCCGCAAGCTGGCCCATCGGCACTGGAGCAGAATTCATCGGTTGCTATGATCTGCTGCGCGACCGGCTGGAATTGATGAACCGCGCGGATCGCAACAAACGTGGCGAGAGCATTGTCGTCAATGGCCTGGATGATCCCGAAATGGCGAAGCATGTGCCAGCCGCAATGCTGACAAGCTTGCGCGAAGAAGTCGAGATGGCGCGCGAATTACTGCCACCGCTTGATGGCAAATCCGTACTCGAAGGCCATCTGACCCCGATCTGGTTCGGCTCTGCGATAAATTCTTTCGGGGTGAAGGAATTGATGGATGGCATCTCGGCCTATGCGCCCCAGCCGCAAATCCAGAAAGCCGAGTCGCGCCAGATTGCACCTGAAGAAACCAAGGTGACCGGGTTTGTCTTCAAGGTGCAGGCGAATATGGATCCCAAGCATCGCGACCGGGTGGCCTTCGTGCGGCTCGCCTCTGGCCACTTTGAACGCGGGATGAAACTGACGCATGTGCGCTCGAAGAAACAGATGACCGTGGCCTCGCCCGTGCTGTTTCTGGCCGCTGACCGTGAACTCGCGGAAGAGGCCTGGGCCGGGGATATCATCGGCATCCCCAATCACGGCCAATTGCGCATTGGCGATGCGCTGACCGAAGGCGAGGCGCTACGCTTCACAGGCATCCCGAGTTTCGCGCCGGAATTGCTGCAAGCTTGCCGTGCGGGTGATCCGATGAAAGCGAAGCATCTGGACAAGGCATTGACGCAATTCGCCGAGGAAGGCGCGGCAAAAGTTTTCAAGCCGGTTTTTGGTTCAGGCTTCATCGTGGGCGTGGTTGGCCAGTTGCAATTCGAGGTTCTCGCCAGCCGGATCGAACAGGAATACGGCCTGCCCGTGCGGTTTGAGCCCACGCAGTTCACATCCGCGCGTTGGGTCACGGGCGAAAAACTCGCGGTTGAAGCTTTCGCAGCGGCCAACAAGCAGCATATGGCGCAGGACAGTGATGGGGATCCGGTGTTCATGACCCGACTGCAATGGGATATCGACCGTGTCGCACGCGATTATCCGGATGTGCGTCTCACGGCAACCAAGGACATGATGGTCTGACAACCGCACAATGCGACCAGCTGTCTGGGCGCTTGCCCCCTTCACTGCCCCCTGTCACGCAGCTTCACTCCGATAGTGGCCTCACCATCAGAAATCGTGGGCACCTAAATGAAAAAGCCGTTCTGCAAATAGACATGAGCCGCTGCATCGCCCTGCTCTGGTGGCCGCATGACGGCAGACAACACGCGCTTTTCCGTCAGAAGACGCACAACCGCTCTCCCCCTTGGCGGACAACAAAGCTTGTCGCGTTCATTCGCATTCACGCCATACGCTCCAGCCTATTGTTTTCGCATGTCGAAAAGCTCGGAACCGGAAACCACTTCCGAGCGACACTAATGCGCGAAATCGGTTCCCAGTTTTGCGCGACATGCTCTGGTGCAGCTTGTTCGGCGTATCGGCTTCCCTTGTCTTCATCCGTGTTCAGATATCTTCAAGGGCGGGTGCATTGCGCCCTCGCCGCAACAGCACGCACCTCTTTGGTCCTCTGACTAAATCTGGACTCAGTAGCTCCGTATCAAACCCACAAGCCGCCCCTGCACGGCGACCTGGTCATCACGCAGGTATCGTGTCTCATAAGCTGGATTCGCCGCTTCAAGCGCGATCAATCCGTTCTGCCGTCTGAAACGCTTGAGTGTGGCTTCATGCCCTTCAACCAAGGCCACCACGATATCCCCATTATCCGCTGTGTCCTGTTCACGGATGACGACAATATCCCCGTCATTTATCCCAAGATCAATCATCGAGTCACCCTGGACTTCCAGCGCATAATGCGACGACCGCGAGGTCAGCATCGCGCCCGGGACCGAAATATCGCGCACAGCTTCGCTGATTGCGGCAATCGGCGTGCCCGCAGCAATACGCCCCATGACTGGCAGGGTTCTCGCAGCCGCAGATGCAGATGCAGCGGGTGCAGGCTCTGACAATTCCCCCAATGATTTGCCGCCCGTGATCATGCGCGAATCAATACCAGTCGGCATAAGCGCGTCCGGCAACTTCAAGACCTCTATGGCCCTTGCGCGATGCGGCAGACGGCGAATGAATCCGCGCTCTTCAAGGGCAGTGATCAACCGATGAATGCCCGACTTGGAGCGTAAATCGAGCGCATCTTTCATTTCATCAAAAGACGGTGCGACGCCTTCCGCTTCCACTCTGGCGTGGATGAGCTTGAGGAGATCACTCTGCTTGCGTGTCAGCACGGGCTGCTCCTTGTCAATATATCGCGAGTCGTTATATCTGCCGCATTCGCTCTATGTTCTATCTATGTTCCGATCCGATGTCAAGTGGCTTCAAACTGCAATATAGCGCATGAGCGTGCCTGCCCTGCGCGCGCCATCGCCAGCATTGTGGATCAGTAGCGCATCCGCCTGTGCCAGAACTGACAGTAGTGCGCTGTCCTGATTTGGCATCGGCGTGATGCTGGGGCCTGGTCCGAGGACGGCCCGCATGAAATGCGCACGGGGACCGTTTGCGGGAAGTTCGCAGGTCAATTCGGCCATGGCCGTGGGCAAGGGCCAAGCCCCCAGACCCTGCATGGCACGCAAGACAGGCCGCACGAAGACATGCGCGCAAACAATTGACGAAACAGGATTTCCCGAAAGACCGACCAAGACAGAGCTGCCCATTTGTCCAGCCATCAGCGGTTTGCCGGGGCGCATGGCGATCTTGTAGAATGCCCGCGTCGCGCCACGTTCCAGCGCCACTGGCCCGACCAGATCGTGATCCCCGACCGAGGCCCCGCCGATTGTCACGATCAAGTCCGCCCCCTCGGCCAGATCGAAGACCGCATGCAGGCTTTCTCGCGTGTCAGACGCGATGGGCAGCAACCGCCCACGCCCCCCTTCGGCTTCGATCAAGGCCTTCAAGGCGAAGGCATTCGAGGCAATGATCTGGTCCGCGCGAGGCTGTTCACCGGGCATGACAAGTTCGTCGCCTGTCGCAATGATCGCCACATCCGGGCGTTTGCTGACAGTCAGATTCGGGCAGTTCATTGCGGCCAGCAGCGCCAGATCGACCGGGCGCAGGCGGCGTGGCGCTGTGATCTGGTCACCACTCTGAAAATCCAGCGCCTGCGGCCGAATATGTGTTCCGCGCTCGAAGGGGGCGATCAACGTGATCGCGTCGCCATCGCGCGTGACATCTTCCTGCAGCGCGATCCGGCTGGTGCCTTGTGGCACCGGGGCACCGGTCAGGATACGCACCGTTTGGCCGGGCTGAAGATCACCGTGGAACGCGTGCCCTGCCGCCGCTTCGCCAATGACCTGCAATTTGGCCCCGATCTGGGGGGTGCCGCAAACAGCATAGCCATCCATGCTAGAAGCCGCGAATGGCGGCTGATCCCGCTCGGCCCGCACCGCAACGCGCAGCACCCGCCCAGCGGCATTCTGCAATGGAACAATCTCGGTGCCTAGCGGGCGGACCAAGGCAAAGAGCTGTGCCAGCGCCGCTTCGACCGAGATCACAGCTCTGCCTCGTAGCGCCCTGATTTGCCGCCGTCTTTGAGAATGACACGGGTTGCAGTGATGGTCATTGACTTCTCGGCGGCCTTGAGCATGTCATAGACAGTCAGCGCCGCAACCGAGGCTGCGGTCAGGGCCTCCATCTCGACCCCGGTCTGGCCTGTGGTGCGCACTTCAGCGCGGATGCGCACACCGGGCAGGTCCGTGTCAGGCGTCAGATCGACCGAGACTTTTGTGATCGGCAGCGGATGACAAAGCGGGATCAGATCCGCGCAGCGTTTCGCCCCCATGATCCCGGCAAGCCGCGCCACCCCCAACACATCGCCCTTCTTGGCCCG
>SKSL01000140.1 GCA_007123015.1 Natronohydrobacter sp.
CGCGCGCTAAGGAGCAGGTAATGCGGATTGCTGTTTTCTTCGTGGGCGAGGTCGATGACCGCGGCTTCAACGCAAGTGCCCTTGCAGGGGTAGAGACCGCGCGCCGTCAGGGCCTTGCGGATCTGTCGGTCGTGCGTGGGGTTCCCTATGACCAGGCCGTGATCCGCAACGCCCTGCGTGAAACCCTGTCCAAGGTGGAGGGGCTCATCTTCGTCGGCGGCCAAGGGAACCTTGCAGTGCCTGAAGCCGCCGCCGAGTATCGGGACCATCATTTCGCCATCGTGCAGGGTGCGCATCTGGGCGATAACCTGGCCAGTTATGACGTGCGACAGGAGGATTCTGCGTTCCTGGCGGGGGTGCTTGCTGCGCGTGTCAGCCACACTGGGGCCGTTGCACATCTGTCAGGGCATCGTGTGAAGCCAGGGCTGAAAGGACGCGCGGCATTCGTAGGTGGCGTGCGCCATGTTGCTCCTGACATGCCGGTTCTGACCGGCTTTTGCGGCACGCAAGACGACAGCAACGTGACGCACCAATGGGCCAGCGCGCAGGCAGATGAAGGCGCAGATGTGTTGTTCACCATGCTGAATGCGGCCCGCGACGGTGCAATCGCCGCTTGCCGGGATACAGGCATGCGCCAGATCGGCAACGCACTTGATTGGGCCAAGATGATCCCTGATGTGTTCTGCGCATCTGCGCTGGCGCAGATTGACCGGGCAGTGATCCGCGCGATCACGGATATGGTGGCGGGCCATGTGCCCGGTCGCATCGTCGAGATAGGGCTCGCGGATAGAGATGATTCTGTCGCCTTGTCGCTGCGCCCCGATTTGGAAAAGGACCACCGCGACGCAATCATGGCCATCTCAGAGCAGATAGCGTCCCGCGCGATCACTGTTCCCGTCGCCTATGACGGGCCTGAATTCACCCTGAAGACAGGAGAAGCGCATTGGACCGAGCACGCCTGACAGACGCCCTTGGTCCACTGGCGCTGGTCGCTATCGGACTGGCCTTCGCGACAGGGTCTTGGCTGGGCCTTGATCTTGGCACCTTGCGCCGGCTTGGCCCTGGGGCGCTGCCGCTGGGCCTGGGCTTGATCCTGGCGACCCTCGGAGCCATCGCGCTGGTCCAGGGGCTCTTGCAACCTGCCGAACAGGTTCCACGCCCCGATCTGCATGCACTGGCCGCTGTGGGCGTGGCTATCGCGACCTTCGCTGTCCTGACCGAACGGCTTGGGTTGCTACCGGCAGCCTTCGGGACGGTACTCGCAATGACGACCGTGATCGGAGACCTTCCGTGGCTGGGCCGACTTAGCCTGGCACTGGGTGTCGCGATAGGTGTCTGGGCTGTATTCCTGCTGGGCCTACGTTTGCCCATTCGCGCCTTTGGAGCGGGTTGATGGAGCTTCTGGGAAACCTCGCGCTGGGCTTTGCCGCCGCAACAACGCTTGAAATGCTGACAGTCTGCTTTGTCGGGGTGCTGCTTGGCACCTTCGTCGGTGTTCTGCCGGGCATCGGACCACTGGCCGCGGTGGCCATGTTGCTGCCCGTGTCGTTCCATTTGCCGGCTGAAGCTGCGTTGATCCTTTTGGCCGGCGTCTATTATGGCGCGGAATACGGTGGTTCCACCGCGTCTATCTTGCTGAACATTCCCGGCACGCCCTCTGCCTCCGTGACTGCTTTGGACGGGTTTCCCATGGCACAGAAGGGCCGGGCGGGTGTCGCGCTGGTGCTGACCGCCATCGCTTCATTTGTCGGGGGCATTGTCGGCGTGATCGTTATGGCGCTGCTCTCCCCTGCCCTGGCAGGCTTTGCGTTGCAATTCGGACCCGCCGAGTATTTCGCTGTCATGGTATTAGGACTGGTGGCGGCCACTGTTGTCGGGGGGCGCGGCATTGTCAGGGGCCTTGCGATGGTCTGCCTTGGCCTGTTGCTGGGCACGATCGGCGTGGACGTGAATTCGGGCGCGACGCGCTTCACAGGTGGCATTCCTGACCTTCGCGATGGTATTGGCCTTGTCGTGGTCGCAATGGGTCTGTTCGGGGTGTCAGAGGTCATTGCCTCCATCCGGGGAAACACCCGGCATAAAGTGTCACAAAAGCTGAATTGGCGCAGCCTGATGCCCAACCGCGCGGATTGGACGCGCGTTCCCGGCCCTGCCTTGCGCGGCAGCGCCGTGGGGTCGTTCTTCGGCACTTTGCCAGGGGCGGGGCAGACGGTCGCATCCTTCGTGGGCTACGCTGTGGAAAAACGTATCTCGCGCAACAAGGACCAGTTCGGACATGGGGCGGTCGAAGGGGTCGTGGTGCCAGA
This sequence comes from Natronohydrobacter sp., assembly GCA_007123015.1. Taxonomy (GTDB): domain Bacteria; phylum Pseudomonadota; class Alphaproteobacteria; order Rhodobacterales; family Rhodobacteraceae; genus Roseinatronobacter. The sequence continues at coordinate 2,307 of SKSL01000140.1, forward strand.
ATCAGCGAACAATGCAGCCGCTCAGACAGCATTCATCCCGACACTCACCCTTGGGATTCCCGGCAGCACCACCATGGCGCTGATGCTCGGCGCGCTCATGATCCATGGGATCACACCGGGGCCGCGCCTGATCACCGATCACCCTTCCCTGTTCTGGGGACTGGTCGCAAGTTTCGTGATCGGGAACCTGATGCTGCTCGTGCTGAACATTCCGCTTGTCGGGCTGTGGGCGCGTATCCTGCGCGTGCCGCATGCCATGCTTTATCCGATTGTGGCAGTTCTAATCTGCCTTGGGGTGTACAGCCTTCGGCTGAACCTGTTCGATGTCTGGCTGACGCTTGGCTTCGGGCTGCTGGGATACGTTATGCGACTATGGCGCTTTGAACCAGCGCCCCTGCTGATAGGCTTTGTACTCGGACCAATGATAGAAGAGTATTTCCGTCGCGCGATGCTCTTGTCACGCGGTGATCCGCTTGTTTTCATAGAACGACCAGGCAGCGCCACGCTACTTGCGATTGCTCTGATGCTGCTTGTTTTGGCAGCATTGCAGCCGAAGAAACTGCTTCTGCGGCTACTCAAATCAGCATGAGAGACGCGGAAAAATGAGCCATCCAGCATTCGGTAACTCGCGTCATTCGTGCTGAACAGCGTTCCAGGCGGATTCTGGTCTGATCTGATCCGTCCGACGCTACCAGATGGCGACGCATATGAGTTGATATGCGTCCTGCGGAAACTGTTCAAGCATCGACCGCCGGATCACGCGCGCGCAACCGCATGCGCGATGGCGCGAAAAGCGGCGATCGCCGTGTGGCCGGTGTCGTTGACTTCGGGATCGGTGCTGATCTTGACGATGACCACCACATGCCGGGACCAAACATCTGGCACGAGAGGGTCTATCGTATCAAACATGATCAGAAGGCAGGTGGCGCAGTGTGTCGCTTCGGCCTTGCCCACCCAAATCCATCTTCCCGCGCAGCCCCAGTCACCCAAGGGCGATACCGCTCATCCAGATTTTCTTTGCGCAACCGGGGTGACTCTGTTACCCAAAATCGGCAAGGGGAAAGCATGGGCGGCTTTACCACCGATCAGATCCTGAACGTAGCCGGGCTGGCCGGGGTGATGCTGTATCTGGTGGCGTATTCGCTGCTTCAGGCTGGTCGGTTGCGCGGCAGCAGCTACAGCTATGCGATCCTGAATATCTGCGCGGCCAGCCTTGTGCTGCTCAGCCTGACAGTGGCGTTCAACCTGTCCTCGGCCATCATTCAGGTCGCCTGGGTGCTTATCAGCATTCTTGGCATCATACGCTTGTTCTGGCTTGACCGCAGTGTCCAGTTCAACGCCGAGGAGCGGGCTTTTCTGGACCACACCTTCCCCGAGATGCCGGCCGCCATGGCCAGGCGGCTGCTGAACCGGGGCAACTGGATCGATGCAGAAGACGGCGCTGTCCTGCTGCGCGAAGACGAACCAGTGACGAATCTCTACTACCTTTCTGAGGGAAAGGCGCGGATCAATTCGGGCGGACAGATAATCGGCACGGCCATCTCTGGCCTGCTGGGCGAAAAGAATGTGCTGTCCGAAGGGAACGCCTCGGCGCAGGTGCAGGTGGCCGGTGCGGCGCGACTGTTCGTGATCTCTGGCGAAGCGCTGCGCAGCATGGCGGCGCGTGACGCCGATTTCCGCATCCTGCTGGAAAACGGCATGAGCCGCGACACTGGACGCAAGCTGATGCGGGCCAATCAGCAATTGTCGTCCATGACCGGATGTGACCTATGAGCATGGGCATGGTTCTGACCGCGCTGGCGCTGTTCCAGATCAAGCATTATCTGGCTGATTTTCAATGGCAATCCCTTTGGATGGTGACAAACAAGGGGTGCTATGGGCATCCCGGCGGGCTGGCGCATGCCGGGATGCACGGGGCGCTGAGCCTGATCGTGCTGACGATGGCGACGCCCTGGATGCCGCTGCTGTTCTTGCTTCTGGTACTGGCCGAGGCTGCGGTGCACTATCACATCGACTGGTTGAAGGCGCAGATCGTCAGCCGCAGCGGCATTGACGAGAACGATCAGGCCTATTGGCATTGGCTTGGCCTGGATCAGGCCATGCATCAGTTGACCTATCTGGCCATGCTGGCCGCGCTTACCTTCGCGCTGGCACCGTGATCGGCCTGCGTGTGGCTTGACAGAAATCAAGTTTGCAGGCGAAGCTGCCTGATGCAGTGGAGGAGGCATGGCAGAGTTTGGCAGGAAAGTTGACGCACAGCCTGCAGGGATGACACGCGTGGTTGTCTTTCCCTTCCACTGCATCGCGCAGGCCATTCTGCCATGAGCATGGCGGTCATGGATCATGCCGACAGAGTGAATGTCCTGTCGCCCTATCATCGCCAGCGGCTGGCGCAGGCAGGATGCGCCGCAGGCCACGGCACACAGGAAGATGCGGTCGTGATGCTGGCCGACCTGTCGGGGTTCTCGCAGATCAGTGCTGCCATGGTGGACAACAATGCCCGCAGCGCCGAGGATCTGGCGCGCTTCCTGAACGATCTCGCGGACCGGGCCGCCGAGATCGTCGAAAGCCATGGCGGCTGCATTACTGGCTATGCCGGCGATGCCACCATCGCCCTCTGGTCAATCTCTGATCCGCAGCAAGAGGCCGATGTGACTGCGCGTGCCCTCGCCTGTGGTCTGGCGTTGCAGGCCGCCTTGCAGGATTTGCGCGACCCTGCCCTGGCACCGGTCCGTCTGAAGGTCAATGTGGATTGTGGCCCTGTCTGGATGGCGGATATCGGCCTGGGGCAGGCGCAACGACACCTGCATCTTGCCGGCCCCTTGCTGGAAGGGCTGGCCGCGCTTGGCACGTTGGCCGAACCGGGCGAGGTGGCGCTTCCCGCAGCAACCCATGCGCGGCTGCGTCTTGCTTCAAGCGGGCATGAGCGTGGTGCCTGCAGAGTTGTGACCGCCATCACGGCCCCGCCAGTTCTGGCAGACAAGACTGGTCCGCACCTGCCTGACCCACCTGCCGATACCTATGTCCCGTGCTGGCTGACCGACCTTCTGGCCCAGACTGATCGGCGCTGGCTGGCCGAATTCCGCAGCGCATCGGTCCTGTTCGCCTCGATCACTGGTCTGAGCGCCATGATGCCCAAGGCCGCCCAGCGCATGGAACGGGTCTTTTCCGCGCTCAAGGCCGAGCTGGACGCCGCCGGGGGCGTACTCTTGCAACTGATGCATGACGACAAGGGCCTGACCGTCATCTGTGTCTGGGGCCTGTCAGGCAACACGCATGAAGATGATGCTGCCCGCGCTGTGATGACGGGCCAGTCAGTTCTGGGGCTGTTTCAGGCGCAGGGGCTGGACTGCAACATGGGCGTGGCCAGCGGAAAGGTCTTTGCCGGGCTGATCGGCGGGCGCAGGGGCGCGCAATACAGCCTTGTGGGCGATCCGGTGAACCGGGCCGCAGCGCTGTCGCAACTGGGGGCCCAGCGCCTGTTTGCCGATAGCGAGACAGTTCGGGCGGCCGCAGGACGGTTTGAATTCGCGACACGGCGGGAAATCACGATCAAGGGCCACAAGGACCCGAAACCAGTTTTCTGTGACGCTTCTGAACGAAGGTCTTTGCCGGCAGATGTGCATGATTTCGTCGGACGCAAGCACGAGCTGGACATGATCACCGGGCAGCTTGCCGCTGCCCCGGACGCAGGCCAGCGCGCGCCGATCATCCATATCGAGGCCAATGCCGGGATGGGAAAGTCGCGCCTGCTGGCCGAGCTGCGCCGATGCGTCGACGATAACGGGCTGCGGGTGGTCCTTGGGGTGGGCGACTCGCTTCGGAGCGGCAACAGCCTGCATCTGTGGCGCGCAGTGTTCCGGGCCCTGCTGCCCGATGCCGCGCCCGAGCGTGTGCGTGGCCTTGATGCGCTCGCGGCCAGTGACGATACTCTGCGCGCGCGCCTGCCGCTCATGGCCCCGCTGATCGACAGCGACATCCCCGAGACCCCGCTGACCCGGTCGCTCGATACGGCCACGCGTGGCCGCCTGACTGTCGAAACCACTGTACAGTTTGTATCCTTGCTGCTCAGCGATCAGGCCGATCTGCTGATCGTCGAGGATGCGCATTGGCTGGACAGCCTGTCCTGGCAGGTTCTGGCGGGATTGCGGCGCAGGCTGCCGGGACTGGCGCTGCTGATCCTGTCCCGGACGCTCGACCGCGCAGATCTTCCGCGCGACGTGACAGCCATGCTGGACAGTCCGGTCACCAAGACGGTTGCGCTTGCGGGCTTCACCCGGTCCGAGGCCGCCGCCCTTGCTGCCAGCGTTCTGGGCGTGGACAAGGTGCCCGACGATATCGCCGGGCTGATCGACCGGCGCTGCGAGGGTATCCCACTTTACATAAAGGAACTGACGCGCCTGCTGCTCGAACGCGGCATCCTGCGCAATCAGCGGGGCCGCTGCGTGGTCACTCTGGCGGACCGGGCGCTTGCGGATATTGAGCTGCCCGACGGGATTGAGGGCGCAGTCGCGGCCCGCATCTCTACCCTCGATGCAGCGACACAGCTCACATTGAAAGCCGCCGCCGTTGCAGGTCGCGATTTCAACCTGCCGCAGCTTACCGCGATACGCCCCGGCGCACTGACCGAGGACGCCCTGCAAGATCAGGTGCAAGCTATCCTGCGCACTGGGCTGGTCGAGCCGTCAGGGCCTGACGGCGACCGGTTCCGCTTCCATCATGCGCTGATCCAGAAGACCGCGCATGAGCTGCTGGTGCAGGAGCAGAAGATCGAACTGCACAGCGCCGCGGCCCTCTGGCTGGAAGCCCAGGAAGACGAGCGCCGCGCCGCGCCGCTGATCGCCTATCACTGGGCCGAAGCAGGCGCGCACCAACGCGCCGTGGACTGGTATGAGCGCGCAGCCCTTGTTGCGCTGGCAGGGAACGCGCCGACCGAGATCGTCACCTTCACCAGCCGCGCCCTGCATCACGCGGCGCAGATCGAACCGCCCCCCGATCAGATTCGGCGCGGGAACTGGCTGTTCATGGAGGGCAGCGCGCGCAAACAGCTGGGGGATTATCGCGACTGCGTCGATACGCTGCGCGATGCCATCGACCTTTTGGGCAGACCTATGCCCCGCAGCGCGCCGACCGCAGTACTTGGTATCCTGCGCGAGATCTGGCGGTTGAAATTGGGCACAGGCCCCGGCGCGCTGCCCGCTGCCGCGCGCGCGCAGGCCGTCATGGTCGCCGAAGCCTATCACGCCATGTCCGAAATCACGTATCTCTGGGGCGACAGGATCCAGACTCTCTACGGTTTGCTACACGCGCTCAACCTGTGCGAGGCCATTGGCGAGGACAGCCCGATCATGGCCAAGACCCTGATGGGCACAGCGATGGTCGGCCTGTCGGCCCCCTGGATGATCGACCCTAAGGCACATCGCGATCGCGCGCTGGCCATGTGCGGGCGCATTGATGACGATCCGACCTGGTCCTGGGTGTTGCTGGTCGCAGGTGTTTTTGAGACCAGCCGCGGTGACATGGGCGCGGCGCTGCACCATCTCGAGCGCTGCCCGCCGATCTGCGAACGCACTGGCGAATGGCAGAACTGGCGCTCGGCCATGGGCAGTATCGGCAGCGCCTTGCGCATGCATGGCCACCCCGCTGCGGCCCGCGATGTCCAGCACCGGCTGATGGCGCAGGCCGTGGACAGCGGCAACCTTCTGGCGCAGGTCTGGGCGCAATCCGGTTTGTCGAAAAGCGTGACGCTGCTCGGGGCCTTCGACGAACTTGACCTCTGCCTTGCGCGTTTCGAACAGTTGGCCGAACGGCAGCAACATGCGGGTGACCGCAATCTCGACATCTGCCTGCGGCTGGGGCAGGCCAGCGCGCATGTTGCGGCGGGCCGCAATGGACCCGCGCTGGAGCAACTGGTCGAAACAGCCCGGCTGATCGACAGTGTCACCAATCCTGCAGTCTACAACATGGATACAGTGACGATGCTCTGCGATGTCATCGAAGTGCTGCGCCGACGCGGCAGCGATCCAGTGACACTTGCGGCCGCAATGCGGGCCAATGTGCGTTTCGCCAAACGACTGGCGCGAAGCTGCCCCGGCGCACGCGCGAAGGCGCTCTATGCCCGGGGCGATCTGGCCGCAATGTCGGGCCGCATCCGCCATGCCGCGCGGCTCTGGGACACTGCTCGCGCGGAGGCCGCCGCGCGTGGGCAGTTGCTGGACGAGGCGCAGGCCAGCCTGCGTCTGGCCCATCGCGGCACGCGTGCCGATAGTGCCACCCTGCGCAACCGCGCCGATGTCATCCTGCAAGAGCTTGCGCTTGCCAAGCCACCGCTCTGGGCTGCGCAAGAGGGCTGACGCCCGGGCCGTGTTGAAAAGCCCCGTGTGATCTGCCCGCGACCATTCCACGGCGCCATGAACGGCAACCGCGACACCAGATATCATGGCGTGTCCGGGCAAGCAGGACTGGCCGCACATCTTTACGGGGGGACGACGCCATTTCGCTCGACGGCAAGCACAGTCGGGGTTACCATCTCTATGATTGACGGAGTCCTGACAAAGCTTGCCTGCGAGGAGCGAAATCTTTCCTGCCCGGGCGCTTATCGCGGCTTCGACATTTTTTGCGCTGCTGCCGGCATCCCGAGGCAGCGTCTTCAAAACAGGTGTGACTTTGCGGAGTGACGCATGGAAATGACGCTGGAATCCGCCTTGTCCAGTCAAGGCGCGCTGGGGCATATGGCCTATTTTCTGCTGGTCCTGTCGATGCTGATGCGGCAGATGATCCTGCTGCGCATTTTGGTCATCGCCTCGGCGATTGCGGGGATCGCCTATTCCATGCTCATTCTGACCGACCCCGTCTCGACCTTTTGGGAATCGATGCTGATCACTGTCAATATCGGTCAGTTGAGCCTGTCCTGGTGGCTTGACCGCCGTACCCAATTCGACGCCCGCGAGGAAACGCTCCGGCAACTGCATTTCGCGGCGCTTCCCCCCAATCGGCTACGCAAGCTGCTGCGTCAGGGCGAATGGACCACGCTGGAGGCCGGCACGCGCCTGACCCGTGCGGGTGTGCTGGTCGATGCCCTGTATTTCCTGCACGAAGGGAGCGCCCGGGTCGAAGTAAGCGGCGTTGCCATCGGACGCTGCGACCCGGGCAGCTTCATCGGCGAGATGACCGTGTCCAGCGGCGAACCCGCCTATGCGGATGTGATACTCGACAGCCCGGCATCGGTCTGGCGGATCAACGCTGCGGTGCTGCGCGATCTGGCTGCCCGCGACACCGAGATCGGCCACGCCTTGGAAGCCGCATTCTTTCGCACAATCCGCACGCGGTTGGCCGAGAGCAACGCCCGAATTCGGGCCGAGGCAGATGTATCATGACCTTGCAGGCTTCAGCCGTCCACGCCGATGGCGATGGCATCACGGCCAAGCCTGCTGTCCTGTGCGGGAAGGCCGCCGCGCATTGCCGTGCCCTGCCCTCCCCGGTCACGGCGCTGCGCGGCTCAGTGTTCATGATAATCCGCGCGATGCCCCACACTGATCGTTGGTGGCTCTAGACACCACCTTGTTCGCTGATAGTCGCAGCTTCTACCGGTTCCAGAATTGCCCTCGCCAGTTTTTCGGCGCCCTGCCTGACCGGATCCGCCGCAGGCAGGCCAGTTTCGTCTTCGACGGCCTTCAATGCGGCTTCCGCCTCGGGGACTGACAAGCGTGCCGTGTTCAGCGCGATGGCCACGACGCGGGCCTGTGTCAGCGCGCCTGCGGCCCGCGCGACGGCTTCGTTCAGCGCAATGACCTCTGGCAAGGGTGGAATGCGCACATGATCCAGTTCTTCAAGCGTTTGCATGCCTGCACGGTGACATAGGACCATATGGGTGCAGGCCGACCCGCGCATCAATGGCAAGGTTGCCGTGCTTCCGGGATGCAAGAGCGAGCCTTGCCCCTCGACCACTACAATCTCATGCCCGGCGGCATTCAGCACCATGCGTTCCACTGCGCCGCCTGCGTGGTCGACGCGGATCGCATCAAGCGGGATCCCAGCGCCCGTGATGGCGATCCCGGTCTGGCCCGTGGCCAGAAAAGCTGCATCCCGCCCCAAGGCGCGCAGGCTGTGGGTCAGTTCCAGCCCGGCGGTCATCTTGCCGATGGCCATATCGGTCCCGACCATCAGCACGCGGATGTTGTCCAGCCGCGCTGCGCGCGCCATGGCGATGGGTGGCGCATCCCCCTGCGGCACGCGCAGGTCCCAGACCCATTGCCCCGCGCGCAGCTTGTCGGCGAACATCGGCTGCAAACGGTCATGCATCCCGTTGACCAGCGACATGCCACCCGCAATCGCCTGTTCCAGAACCGAAACCCAGGCCTGTGGCAACCGTCCGCCCGAAGGCGCCGTGCCCAGCACCAGCACTTCGGCACCAAGCCCCTGTGCTTCGGCCAGCGTGGCGACAATCGGCACATCGCTGTCGATGCTGGTCAGATCGCGCACGCGTTTGCCCGCTTGGGTGCTGTCGATCACAGCCGCCACAGGGTTGCGGCCATAGCGCAGGATGCCTTCTGCCATCTTGGCATTGAGGCTGCCCATGGTGGCCTCGGTGAAAAGTGCGACGGGTTGGGTGGGCTCAAGCATTCAGGCTGCCTCCGTGGCCGGGCCGGTCTGCGGGCAGGGTCACGCCATCGACAAAGGGCGCGCCGGTTGCAGGATCCGGGTCAAGGTTCAGATGGGAATCGAGATCGATATAGTCGAACAGCGCAGAGAGCGACGCGCCCGCCGCAATCGCTACTGAAGACTCGCCCATGCAGCCGATCATGGTTTTCAGCCCATGCGCGCGGGCTGTGGCGACAATGCGCAGCGCCTCGGTGATGCCGCCGCATTTCATCAGCTTCAGATTCACCCCGTCCACGCAATGGGCAAAGCGCGGGATATCGCTGGAAAACCGGCAGGATTCATCGACGAAGATCGGTAGGGCGCGGCTTTTGAACAATTCGGGCAACTGGTCCTCGACCCCTTCGACCAGCGGCTGTTCCACATATTCCACGCCGCGTTCGGCCAGCCAGCCCATCATGTGGCGTGCCCCCTCCAGCGTCCAGCCGCCATTGGCATCAACACGCAATACGGCCCCGCTGCCTGTCGCGGCTTCATGGACGGCGGCGAACATGGCCTTGTCGGCCTCGATCCCGCTTGCGCTGCCCAGTTTGATCTTCAGCGCCCTTGCCCCGCGCGCCAGCAGCAGGGGCACACGCTCTCGCACCACCTCCGGCGGGTTGATCCCGACTGTCAGTGACGAAACCACGCCCCGTCGCGCCAGACCCAACAGCTTGTAAAGCGGCATTCCCGCCTGTTTCGCGCGCAAATCCCACAGCGCCATGTCGAGCGCGGCCAGCGCGCAGGCCCCGACACCGCCTGCATGGGCGCGCGCCCAGATGTCATGGATCGCGCCGTGCAGCCCGCCCGCGCAAAAACGCTCCAACTGTGCGCGGCCCTCGGCAACGGTCGCCGCACCTTCGGTGGGACTGGGGGCCATTTCGCCCCAGCCGGTCAGATCGCCCTCAGTGACTGAGATGAAAAGATTATCGCCGCCTTCATACACGCCGCGTGAGATCCGCAAGGGGAAGCGCTTCTTCAGATAGCGGGTGTGGAATTCGACCTTCATGCGACCCCGTCCAGAAACGCCGTCAGATTATCGGCCAGCGCATCGCTGACATAGCCGCCTTCCTGTACAAGCAGCAGCGGCAGGTCAAGTCCGGCAATTTCTTGAGCAATGCGCGCGAAACCTTCGGTCGTGACTGCCAAACACTTGAACGGGTCGTCAATATGCGCGTCCAACCCCAGCGCCACGACGATCACATCCGCGCCGAACGCCGCGATCCGGGCAAGGGCTGTATACAGCGCGGCCAGATAGCCAGCATCTTCCGTGTCGCGTGGCAGAGGCAGGTTCAGGTTATGCCCCATCCCGCGCCCTTCGCCGCGTTCCTGCGCGCCACCCCAGAAGAACGGGCAAAAGCGGTCGGGATCGGCATGCAGCGACACAGTCAGCACATCGTCGCGCCCGTAGAAGATGCCCTGCGTGCCATTGCCGTGATGCACATCGACATCCAAGATGGCCGGACGCAGCCCTGCCATGCGCAAACGCTCGGCCGCGATGGCCGCGTTGTTCAGAAAGCAGCCCCCCCGCGAGATCGGCAAAGGCACGGTGCCCCGGCGGGCGCGAAAGCACATAGACCGCCCTCTCGCCCCCTGCCACCAGATCAGCCCCCGTGATCGCCGATTGCGCGGACCAATAGGCCGCATCCCATGTCTGCGCGCCGATGGGACAGGCCGTGTCGGCCTGATGGTAGCCCGCCTGCCCGATGGCAGATTTCGGGTAGTTATCCTTGCGCGTGGCGGGGTGAAGGTTGGGGATCACTTCGGGTCCCGCATCGGGGATACGCTGCCAGCGCGGGTAGATTGTGCGCGGGAAATGCAGATATTCGGCGCTGTGGATAGCCGCAATCGGGCCAAGCCCGGCATCCTGCGGCGGCTGGAAGGCGCAGCCTGCGGCCTGCGCCCCTGCCATCAGCCGGGTGATGCGCTCGGGCGATTCCGGGCTGGGATAAAGCTTGCCATTGGCCATGAAATGCTGTGGGTCATGCAGGCGCTGGCGATCGTCGAATATGCCTTTCATCCGGCCCTCTCGATCAGTGTCGCAAATCCATCCGCACCAAGGCGCAGCTCTTGCTGGTCATTCACCGGGGTAAAGCCCAGCCGGGCATAGAAGCGCAGTGCCGCGTTGCTATGGTGATAGGCTGCAAGGCGCAACCACGTCGCGCGCCAGCGTTGCGCACTGTCGCGCGTGACCTGCGCCAGCAAGCCCGCGCCAAGGCCCTGACCCCGCGCCGCGTCACTGACCCAAAGGTCGGACACATACACCCCCGCTGCGCCGCGCACTGTCGAAAACACCGGGCTGTATAGCGCCGCGCCGCGCGTCTGGTCATCCTGCAAGGCAAGGATCGCGCACGCCACAGGCTGCGGGCCGAGGATCGCTTGTGTCAGCGTTGCGCGATCAGTGCTGTAGTCTTCTGAAATGGCGGCGCTCAAGGCGCGCAAGGCTGTGTCCAGCCGCGCAAGATCGTCTGCGCATTGCACAATGCGGAACGTGAGCGTCATGTCACGCATGGATCTGCTCTGCCCCTTTCAGCCCGAGCCGCGCGCGCACCGCATCGGGGGCATCACCACCCGACCCAGCCGTTCCACAATCTCGCGGATTTTCACCACCTGCTCGGCGTTCGAGCGGGCAAGCTGTCCGCGGGCAATGGTCAGGCTGTCCTGCAGCCCGACGCGCACATGCCCGCCCATGGCCGCGGCCATCGTGATCAGTGGCATCTGGAACCGCCCTGCAGCGAGCACCGAAAACAGGTAATCCCCGCCAAACAGCTTGTCGGCGATGCGCACCATATGGCTCAGGTTCTCGGGGTCCGGTCCCATTCCACCCAGTACACCGAACACGAGCTGGATGAAATAGGGCGGTTGGATCAACCCGCGATCCGCGAAATGGCGCAGCATGTAGAGATGGCTCAGATCATAGCACTCGAATTCGAACCAAGCGCCGCGCTCCATGCCAAGGCTGCGCAGGATCCGCGCGATATCGCGGGGGGTGTTCTTGAACACCAGATCATCCGTGCCTTCCAGAAACAGCTTTTCCCATGCATGCAGCCAGTCGCGATCCTTGCCCAGCATCGGATACAGCGCGAAATTCATCGTGCCCATGTTCAGCGAGGCCTTTCAGGACCAATCTTCAAGGGCGCTGCGAGGCGATCATCCAGCGACATCACAGCACTGCCCCCGGTCGAGAGCTTCAGCACTGCATCGGACACGCGTGCAAAAACAGGCACAAACCCGTTGAAATGCTCCAGCGCCGCCAAGGGCTGACCTGTCACCGGATGACGCGCGTGCAGATGCAGGATCGCGGCCCCGGCATCAGCCGCTTCCCGACCCGCCTGTGCAATCTGCGGGCCAGTGATCGGCAGATGCGGCGACATGCTGGGCGTGTGAATGGATCCGGTCAGCGCGCAAGTGATGATAATGCCCGACATACGTCTTCACACCATTTCCATCAGTGCCAGATCATCGACCAGCCTGGTCAGCGCCGCATCCAGCGTCTCTGTGATCTCGTCCAGATGCGCCTCGATCACGATCAGGGGCGGACAGACCATGATATGGTCGCCTTCCACCCCGTCGCGCGTGCGGCGCGAATAGATGATCAAGCCCATGTCATAGGCGATATCGACCAGCCGCTGATGGGCGTTCAGGGTGCTTTGGTGTCACGATCCGCCATCAGCTCGAAGGCCATCAGCAACCCCTCGCCGCGCACATCACCAATGATCGGATGCCGCGCCATCAATCCTTCAATCCGCTCATGCAGCGCAGCCCCCATGGTGGCTGCATTCTGCACCAAGCCCAGGCGCGCGATCTCGTCAATCACGGCTGCACCCGCCGCGCAGGCCAGCGGATTGCCTGCATAGGTGAACCCATGCAAGAAACCGCCCCGCGCCAACACCACCTGAACCAGATCATCGCGCGCGGCAATCGCACCCAAGGGCACATATCCAGCCGCAAACCCCTTGGACAGGACCACGATATCCGGTGCCAGCCCCCAATGTTCGAGCGCCAGAAACCGCCCTGTGCGGCCCTCGCCAGTCATCACTTCGTCAAGGATCAGCAGCACACCATAGCGGCGGCAGATCTCTTGCACCTGCGGCATATATCCTGCAGGCGGCACCAGCGCGCCTGTTGACGCACCGCCGACAGGCTCGACAATGAAGGCCAGCACGCTCTCGGGTCCCTGCGCGCGGATCTCTTGCTCAAGCATGGCGGCATAATGCGCGCCAGTCGCGGGGTCTGCAGGGTCCAGCCCGTCGAGATAGGCGCGCGGGGCCGGGATCATCGGCATCGCGCGCATCATCGGCGCGAAAGGGTCAGTCAGCGGCGCATAGCCCGTCACCGCCAAAGCCCCCAATGTGCAGCCGTGATAGCTGGGGCGGCGGCTGACGACTTTCCAGCGGGTCCCTTCGCCCCTCGCCAAAGCATGCTGCCGCGCGAGTTTCAGGGCCGATTCCACGGCCTCTGACCCGCCAGAGACGAAAAACACCTTGTTCATGCCCTCCGGGCAAAGCGCGGCTGTTCTGCTGGCCAATGCCTCAAAGGCTTCGGTCTCGAAATGCAGCCGGTAGCAGAAGGTGGATTTCTCCATCTGGCGACGCATGGCATCCAGAACACGCGGGTTGGAATGGCCAATATTGCAGACCATCGCGCCGCTTGATCCATCCAGATAGCGCTTGCCATCCATGTCCCACATATACACCCCGCGCGCCTGGTCGAGCACAGGGCGGCGCTGGGCGGTCTGATAGAACAGATGACTCATCTCAGTTAACCGGGCAGCGCCACGCAATCCTGCGGCCTGAGTGTCAGATGCATAGTCGCACCCACAGGAAAAGAGCGTTCGTCGATCATGTTGATGGCCTGCAATTGCGTGTCCCCGGAACGGACGAAATAGCGCACGGACTGGCCCTGATAATCGACCGTCTCCACGCTGGCCGGGGCAGAGAAGGTGCCGCCTCCGGGCGGGTGTACACGCAACAGAAGTTTTTTGGCGCGGACCACCAGCTTGGCCGCCCCTTCGCCCACCAGATGCGGGGCTTTCACGCTCGGGACCGCGACCTTGCCGAAAACCGGCACATCCAGAACCGCCCCATCTGCCCCGCGCGACAGGCAGTGCCCGTCAAGGATGTTCGACGCGCCCAGAAACCTCGCCACGAATTCACTCGCGGGCGTGTCATAGACCGCTTCAGGCGCGCCAACCTGTTCGACGCGGCCATTCGACATGACCACGATCTGGTCGGACATGGCCAGCGCTTCAGGCTGATCATGCGTGACGAAAACGGTCGTGACCCCGATCCGCTTCTGAATGCGCTTAAATACGACGCGCATATCCTCGCGCAGATTGGCATCCAGCGCCGAGAGCGGCTCATCCGGCC
>SKSL01000188.1 GCA_007123015.1 Natronohydrobacter sp.
GCAGCATAGCGCGCAGGCTGTTCGACATGGGGCAAATGGCCAGCCTTGCGGATCAGGGCGAACTCTGCCCCGGCAATCAGTTCCGTGGTTTCGCGCACCAGATCCGGCGTGGTCGAGCCATCGCGGTCGCCTGCAATGCCGAGGGTGGGCAGAGTGAGCGTGGCCGTGGTACTGTAGAAATCAGTCCCGGCAATGGCCTGTGCGCAGCCGATCCAGCCGTCAAGCGGGGCAGCGAGGAACATCTCGCGCCATGGCGCGGCCTGCGCGCTGTCGCGGAAGGCAGGGGTGAACCAGCGCTGGAGCGTGGGGTCAACCAGCGCGGCGAGGCCGCTTTCTTGTGCAAGCCGAGCGCGGTCTTGCCAGATGTCGAGCGTGGCGATACGAGCGGCCGTGTTCGACAGGACCAGCGCGCGGATCAGGTCCGGGCGCTTGACGGCCATCCCTTGCGCCACGAGCCCGCCCAGCGAGAGCCCGACAAAGACGCATCCCCGGATGCCCAGATGGTCGAGCAGGCTTTCGGTGTCGCGAATGAGCGTCCCCATGGCATAGGGTGGCGGTGTGACTCGAGACCCGCCATGCCCGCGCCGGTCATAGCGCAGGATGCGCCAGTCTGCGGGCAGATGCGGCAAGAGCGGGTCCCACATTTCAAGCGTCAGCCCGAGCCCGTTCGAGAAGACCACAGGCAGGCCATCTTCTGGCCCGGAAAGGTCATAATTCAGGCGGATATTGCCCAGATCAGCTATCGGCATGGGTGTCTCCTGTGGCAAGGGCGCGCAGCAGGACATCGCGGTCCACATTGCCGCCAGAGGCCGTGACAATGACTGTATTCGAAGAGAACTGCTCTGGCAGGAAGAGCGCCGCAGCCAGCGCCACAGCACCCCCCGGTTCCAGCACCAGTTTCAGCCGGTCATGGGCCAGCGCCATTGCGCGCAGCGCCTGTGTGTCGCTCACCACCAGCCCAGGCCCGCAGAGGCGTTGCAGGATCGGCCAGGTCAATCGCCCCGGCGCGGGTGTGACAATTGCATCGCAGAGCCCGGCGCGCAGCGGATTGGTCACGACCGCGCCTTTGGCCAGCGATTGGGCCACATCATCGAAGTCTTCGGGTTCCACTGTGCGCGTGCGAAACTGTGGCGCTTCGGCTTCCAGCGCGAGGGCGATGCCAGAGGTCAGGCCACCGCCCCCGCAACAGACCAGCACTTCAGCCTGGCTGATGCCCAGATCGCGCGCTTGTTCTGCGATCTCCAGCCCGACAGTTCCCTGTCCGGCGATGACCTGCGGGTGATCGAAAGGCGGTATCAGTTCCAGCCCGCGCGCCTTGGCCAATGCTGCCCCCAGCACTTCGCGATCTTCGGTTGCGCGGTCATAGAGCACCACTTCGGCGCCCAGCGCGCGCGTATTCGCGATCTTGATCGCGGGCGCATCCGCAGGCATCAGGATGACCGATGGCAGCCCGCGCAAACTGGCAGCATAGGCTACGCCCTGCGCGTGATTACCCGATGAATAGGCCAGCACGCCGCGCACATCGCCCCCCAGGGCCGTGATCGCGGACCATGCGCCGCGAAACTTGAAGCTGCCAGTATGTTGCAGGCACTCGGCCTTGACCAGTACACGCCGCCCTGCGATCCGGTCGAGGAAAGGCGCGCCCAGAAGCGGTGTGCGGCGCGCGTGACCCGAAATCCGCGCATGCGCCGCCCGGATCAGGTCGATGGTCACAGGCACATGCCCAGCCATTCATGGATCACTTGCAGCGCCTCGCGCTCGTCCAGAAACGGGATATGTCCGCGACCGGGCACTTCGGCAAACAGCATGTCAGGGCGGCGGCGCTGCATCTCTTCGGCGGTCGCGACACTCAGCAAGTTGGACGTTGCCCCCCGGATCAGGGCCAACGGCAGGCCCGCGCAGGCGTCGAACATGGGCCAGAGATCGCCACCGCCCCCGGTCATGGCCGCAAGAAAGGCGTCGCGCAGCGCCGGGTCGTAATTGATCTGCAGGCCCTGATCGGTCGCGATGAAATGGCGGCGTGCCTCTGCCAGCCATCGACCCTTGGGCATGTCGGAAAATTCGGGGCTGGCCCGTTCCAGTGCAAGTGCGGCTTCTGCATGGCTGCGCGCTGATGGGTTGCGCCCGACATAATCGGAAATGCGCGCAAGGCCCTCGGCCTCGATCACGGGTCCGACATCATTCAGGCACAGACCGCGCAGCCGGTCCCTGGCGACCGCGCCCAGATACATGCCGATGATCCCACCGCGTGACGTGCCCAGAACGGCCACCTGATCCAGCCCAAGATGATCCATGAGCGCCAGCGCATCAGCCCCTTCCTGCGGGACAGTATAGGTTTCGGCCCCGGTCCAGTCGGACTGACCACGCCCACGATAATCCATGCGGATCAGGCGCAAGGGCGGCAGATGCGGGGCAAGATAGTCGAAGTCAGAGCCGTTGCGCGTCAGACCGGACAGGCACAGCAGCGGCAGACCATGCCCACTATCCGTGTAATGTAGCGCGGCCCCATCGGGCGCAGTGAAAACCGGCATGTCAGAGCCCTTCCAGAGTGGTCAGCAAATCAGCCAAATCGCGCGTCTCGGCCTCGGGCTGCCCGTGCAACCGGTCCAGCGGCAGACCCGCACGGTTCAGCCAGAGCGTGCGAAACCCGTAAGCCGCGCCTGAACAGATATCCCAACCATTTGACGAAATGAACAGCACCTCTTGCGGGGAAGTGCCGAACTGCGCGCCCACCAGATCATAGACCGCGCGGGCGGGCTTGAACGCGCTGACCTGATCAACCGAAAGCACGGCTTCGAACATGTCGCCAAGCCCGGCGGCCTGCACGGCCTGATCGAGCATCTGCTGCGACCCGTTCGACAGAATCGCAAGGCGCATGCCTTCTGCGCGCAGGGCTTGCAAGACGCCCGGCACTTCGGGGAACGGTGCCAGCTGCAGATAGAGGGTCAGCAATCTGTCGCGCAGGCCCAATTGCTGCAGGCCCTGTGCTTCAAGCGCCCAATCCAGCGCATCCTGCGTCACCTGCCAGAAATCGACATGCGCCCCGGCCACTGTCCGCAGCCAACTGTATTCCAGCTGCTTGCGCCGCCACTCTGCGGCAAGGGCAGGCCATATCTCATCTGCGACGCCGCTTGCGCGCGCGGCGGCATCCACATCGAACAAGGTGCCAAAGGCATCGAAAACGCATATCCGGATCATGCGCGCAGAGTGTCACGGCAGAAGAGCGGGGAAAACCCCTTCTCTCTTTATCCTGCCAGAAATACGCGGCAAGCGCTGCGCCGCTCAGATCGACACGCGGTCCAGAATTTCCTGCCGGGTGACAGCCGTCGCAGGTTTGTTCAGAACGACCTCGCCGCGATTGAGCACGCAGAATTCATCGGCCAGCCCATAGGCGAAATCGAAGAATTGCTCGACCAGCACGATCGCGATCTCGCCCTCGCTGCGCAAGAGTTCGATCACCTTCCCGATCTGCTTGATGATATTGGGCTGGATCCCTTCTGTCGGCTCATCGAGCAGCAGCACCTTGGGCTTGGCGATCAGCGCGCGCGCGATGGCAAGTTGCTGTTGCTGTCCGCCCGAAAGATCGCCCCCGCGCCGGTTCTTCATCTGCTCCAGCACTGGAAACAGCTCGTAGATCCGGGCCGGGATCTTGTGCTCGGACCGGGGCAGACAGGCGAAGCCGGTTTGCAGGTTTTCGGTCACGGTCATCAGCGGGAACACTTCGCGCCCCTGCGGCACATAAGCGATCCCGGCGCGTGCGGCCTGTGCGGCGGTCGGGTGGTTCAGCACTTGCCCATCGAGCGTGATCGTCCCGCCCGAATAAGGGTGCCGCCCGGCAATGGCGCGCAAGAGCGACGTCTTTCCGACCCCGTTGGTGCCCATCACTGCGGTCACAGTCCCCAGACGCGCTTCCAGAGACACCCCCCACAGGATTTGCGACGCGCTGTAATGCAGGGTCAGATCTTCAACTTTCAGCATGCTCTAGCGCCCCAGATAGACATCGATCACCTGCTGGTTCTTGGTGACATGATCAAGGCTGCCCTCGGCCAGCACCGAGCCCTCATGCAGGCAGGTCACACGGCACTCGAGGCGGCGGATGAATTCCATATCATGCTCGATCACCATCACCGCCCGCGTCTTGGCCGCCCGTTTCAGCAGATCCGTCGTGTGTTCCCGCTCTGATGGCGTCATGCCCGCCGCAGGTTCATCGACCAGCAACAGGCGCGGATCCTGCGCAAGCAACATGCCGATTTCCAGCCATTGTTTCTGGCCGTGGCTCAGAATGCCCGCACTGTCATCCAGCCGCGCAGACAGGCCCACTTCCTCGGCCAGTTCCGCGATGCGGGCTTCATCCTGCGCGCTCGCGTTCCACATCAGCACCGAAAACGGCCCGCGCTTGTTCTTCAGCGCCATGGCCAGGTTGTCGCGCACGCTCTGATCTTCGAACACAGTCGGTTTCTGGAACTTGCGGCCGATCCCCATCTTGGCGATCTGGCTTTCCGAATATTTCAGCAGATCGACCGAGCGTTCGCCCCAGATGACCTTGCCCTCATCGGGCCGCGTCTTGCCCGTGACGATATCCATGAATGTCGTCTTGCCTGCCCCATTGGGGCCGATCACAGCGCGCAATTCGGGCTCGCCAATGGCAATCGACAGATTGTTGATGGCGCGGAACCCATCGAATGTGACCGACACGCCAGAGACTTCCAGAAGCGTGGTCATGGCTGTTTCCTGACCAGATAATCAAACAGCCCGCCGATGCCTTTGGGGAAGAACAGCGTCACCGCCACAAAGCCAAGACCCAGCAGCACCAGCCACCAATCGGTCCAGACAATGCGGAACAGACCCAGATCGACATTCGGCGCCCCCCCGCCCGTCAGCCAGCTGGACAGAAGCGAGACAAAGGCCGCGCCGATCACGGCCCCGTA
>SKSL01000025.1 GCA_007123015.1 Natronohydrobacter sp.
AATGGCATAGGGCACCAGCTTCTTGTCCTTCTCGACCTCGGCATCTGTCAGACGGCGCCCGATCAGGCGCTTGACAGCGAAAACCGTGTTGGACGGGTTCGTGACGGCCTGGCGTTTGGCAGGCTGGCCGACAAGGCGCTCGTTTTCAGTGAAGGCGACGATCGAAGGGGTCGTGCGTGTGCCTTCCGAATTCTCGATCACGCGCGGCTGGCTTCCATCCATGATGGCCACGCAGGAATTGGTGGTGCCAAGGTCAATACCGATGACTTTTCCCATGGTCGTGCATCCTTTGCTTCAAGCGATGTGAGAGCGGGCTGGTCCTGTCAGGCCCCGGCCCATCTGTGTGTCGAACTGCCCAAGCAGGGCGGCTTTGGCGGTATATAGGAAGGGGTCTTTCAGGCTGCAACCGTAACAGAGCCGTGAATTTGCGTGGTTCAACAGTTTTTCTGCGTCGCGATCACCAAGGCCACCGCAGTTGCCAAGCTGCGCAGGACATGGCATCTCGCGCGCAGAACATGAAGGAGTTCAAAGATCATGCTGTATGTCGATATTCCGACCCAGGCCGAAATAAGTCAGGTCATTGCTGCCCGCGGAGAGGCGCTGGTCAGCCTCTATCTGAAGACCACACCAGAGACGCAACATATTGATGCCGCCCGCACCCGTCTGAAGCAATTGACCATCGAAGCCATCGCGCAGCTGGAAGCTGTGGGCGTGGCCAAGCGCACCATCTGGCCCATCGAGGAACAGCTGCATGACCTGATGGATGACGATGGCTTCTGGCGCGTACAGGCCAATTCGCTGGCGATTTTCGTCTCGCCCAAGGGGTTGCGCAGCTACCGTCTGCCGAACCATCTGACTGAGATGGTGCAGGTCTCGGACCGGTTCCATATCAAGCCGCTTTTGCGCGCCGTGTCGATGCCGCAGCATGCTTTCGTGCTGGCCCTGGCCGAGAATGAGCTGCGCGTGGTCGAGGTGCTGGGCGACCAGCCTGCGCAGGAATTGCGCGTGCCGGGCCTGCCGAAAGATGCCGCTTCTGTCGCGGGCACAGCAAATGTGAATTCGCGCAGCTATTCGGGCCGTCAAGGCGGTGGTGAAGGTCAGAAACACCACTTGCGGCAATATTGCCGAGCCATTGACGCAGCCCTGCGGGGCGTGCTGGCCGGGCGGCATGAGCCGCTGATCATCGCCGCGACGGATCCGCTTCTGTCGATGTATCGCTCGATCAACAGCTATCCGCATCTGGCCGAGCATGCCATCACCACCAGCCCGGTCCGGATACCCGCGCATGAGCTGGGCGCGCAGGCGCGCACGATCCTTGATGAGATCAACGCTGCCTCGGTCGCAGGCTTTGGCGAGTTGTATTCTGCGCGTGAAAACGAAGGCCGGGCCACAACCCAAGTCGCGCGCGCGGCGCGTGCGGCCACTTTCGGCGCAATCGATACGCTGCTGGTCGATATGGACAGCGTTGTGCCGGGCATGGTCGATGAAACCACAGGCGAGATCACAATTGATGACAGCGAAAGCGCTGTCACCTATGGTGTCATCGACGAAATCGCAGGCCGCGTGATTGCCCATGGCGGCAAGGTCATCGCTGTGCGGCGCGCGGATATCCCGCAAGAGGCCGAACTCGCCGCCGTGCTGCGCTACGCAATATGACAGAACGGGCAAGGCAGGTCGGGCCTGTCTTGCCCTGACTGCAGTAGCAATGTGACCCACAATTGCACCCTGCCTGAAACTCATACGGCTTCGGGCGGCCTGAAAAGGTCGCGCGCCGGGGCCAAAGTCGCAGAGACCGGGCTCGGCATTGCGCGGTCAGGCACGCTTGAATGATCTGTCTCCAGCGCAAGCTTGGAGACTGCGCGCGCACCATCCTTGTCTTTACGAAGCCGCGCGCGCAGGTCGTCGCGGAAGACAGCCGCAAGGTGGGATCCTCGCTCGCCTTGCAGATCCAAGCCCATGCCTTCGAAACCTATTGCAGAAATCACGCATGAACGCGCTGAAAGAGGGGTTCGGACGCCACGCCCATGATCAGCGCGGCGTCGGCCCCTTCAACAAGCCCATGGCCCCCGAAGATCGCCTCTCTCCAAGCGCTCCCGCCAGCCCGAGAGCAGTGTCACAGCCAAAAGAACGACCGCAATTCTGGCCAGGCTCCTGCGTTTCACCCTCACGCTCTCCCAACAGTGCCAGAGCATATCCAACCCGACCGCAAGGGCCGCGCTGCTCTGCATTTTCTTGCGTCAAATACTCTGGGGGTCCGGGGGTGAAATCCCCGGCTTCGGGAACATACCTGCACCCAAGGCAGCGTGGCAAAATGTTCAGTGGCCACAGACAGTACTGTCCAGCCCAGCGCTTACAGCCAGATTGCCGAAGCATGATCATCGGATCGCCTTCGTCAAAGCCCCCTACCCGGCATATCCAGCGCCAGGATAGGCACGCAGCACATCATGGACGAGCGTTTCCATCCAGCGCGCGGTCTCTGGCTGCAACCGCATGGACTGGGCCACGCCTGCTGGCAGCGCGCGCGGATCATAGCCATAGATCACCGCCAGATGCGCCAGCGTGATCAGATAGGTCCCGGCGGGATTGATATGGATCGCGTCTGAAAACAGATCCGCAATGCGTGCCAGCCCCGGGGCCTCGGCTGCCGCAATCGCGTCATAGGCTGCGGCCATGATCAGCGGGCCTGGGATCATCTGCATGGCCGGGGCACTGGCCGGGCGCTCTGTATTCACATGATCAAGGATTCCCTGCCAGCGCGCCATTTCCAGCGGCAGGCGGTCGCGAAAACGCAAATGGCCTTCGGGGTCATTATATGGGTTCTCGAAATCAGGGCCGCTGGTGATATCAACCCATGTGGCATAAAGGATGCTCTCGGCCCCCGCACCTTGGTTTCCATTCTCCCGGGCATGCGTGAACCAGCGAAAGGCCATCGCTTCCGAATTGTGCCAGGGCATTGTCCCCGACAGTGACACGCGCTCGGTGATCACCAAAAGCTCATATCGGTCAATCTCATGACGCGCATCAGGCATGTATTGCACGCGATGGTCCCAGCGCCAATCCATCGGGCTGCCGGGGATGGTCGAGCGGTCAATGACCCTGCGCCGCGCCTCTGCACCGCCGATCTGCGCGACCATCGTGTCAAGGGCTGGCACAATCGGGTCAGTCAGTGAATGCCCTGATTGAATGATGCGGGTCGACAAGGGACGCCGCAGCGCTGTGCCGGCGCGGCTTCCATCGGCCACCAAAAGCAGTGGTGCTGCGGCCATGCCGCGTATCAGGCTGCGTCGGCTGATCTGACCGTCAGTGCAGTCTGCACCCGCCTTGCGCATGGGAACATCGTCGCCGTCAAAGGTATCCATCCGCTAAGCTGTCCTGTCATGGCCGACCTGACTTTGAAGATAACTGAAGCTTGCCACAACGCAAGCCTGCACGCGGCAACAGACATTGCACGTCCGGCCCCCGGTTTCCGCCGCCACGACCCTTGCGCGACTGCGCAGCCCAGCGATATGGTCCAGCCCTGACCCAGTTGGACCCTTGCTGATGCCTATGACAGTTTTCCGTCGCAATGTGCTTGCTGGCCTATCGGCCTTGCCCGTCACAGCTATACCTGTCGCAGCGCGCGATGGCGCACCTGTGATCGCAGCCGCCTCATATCTGCAATTCGCGCTGGAAGAGATCGCAGCAGCTTTCGCGCGTTCCACAGGTCAGCGGGTGCGTCTGTCGTTGGGCTCGACTGGCAATCTGTCGCGTCAGATCCGTGAGGGCGCGCCATTTCAGGTTTTCATGGCCGCAGATGAGCAATTCATCATCGACCTCTATCGTGACGGTTTCACACGCGATGCGGGCACGCTTTATGCCATAGGGCGGATCGTCCTGACAGCGCCGGAAAACTCGGGGCTGACGCTTGACGGCACGCTCGAAAGCTTGCGCCGCGCTCTGGCAGAAGGGCAGATCACCCGCTTCGCCATCGCCAATCCCGACCATGCCCCTTACGGAATGCGCGCGCGTGAAGCGTTGCAGCATGTGGGGCTTTGGAAAGACATCCAGCCATTTCTGGTGCAGGGCGAGAATGTCAGTCAGGCCGCTGCTTTCGCGCTGTCGGGCAATGCAGAGGGCGGGATCATCGCGCTGTCGCTGGCACGCGCGCCCCAACTTGCCGCGCGCGGCAGTTATGTACTGATCCCGGAGGCGTTTCACCAGCCCCTGCGCCAACGCATGGCGCTGCTGAAGGCCGCCGGTCCTGTTGCAGAAGCCTTCTATGACTTTCTGAGAAGCCCAGAGGCGCAGGGCATCATGGCGGCCTATGGCTTCATGCGGCCAGAGACGTAAAGCGTGGATTGGGAAGCGCTTTTTCTGTCGCTGCGACTGGCGGGCTGGACTGTGGTGATCCTGCTGCCAGTCTCGATCTTCATGGGGCGGCTGCTGGCTTACCGCCAGTTCCGCGCCAAGGGGTTGGTGGAAGCGCTGGTCATGCTGCCGCTGGTGCTGCCGCCCACCGTTTTCGGCTTCTATCTCTTACTGGCCTTCGGGCGCAATTCGCCGCTCGGGCAGGTCTGGGAAGCGACATTCGGCGGCCAGCTGGTGTTTACCTTCGAGGGGCTTGTGCTCGCGTCGATCATTTTCAACCTGCCCTTCGCGATCTTGCCCGCCCAGCGCGGGTTTCAGTCCATCGCGCCAGAACTGCGCGAAGCAGCAAGCTGTTCGGGCATGTCGCCTTTGCGCAGCCTGTGGCGCGTGGAATTGCCCCTGGCCTGGCCCGGGGTGATGACTGCGATGGTGCTGACCTTTGCCCATACGCTGGGGGAATTCGGGATCGTGCTGATGGTGGGGGGCTCGATCCCCGGCGAAACCAAGACCATCGCCATTTCCATCTATGACAAGGTGCAGGGTTTTGACGACAGGTCCGCGGGCATCATGTCGGCAGTGCTGGTGGCGATCAGCCTGTTCACCATCCTGATCACGTTTGCGCTTTCGGCACGGGTGGGCCGACGGCTTGGATAGGGGCGGGCCTGCGTTGGCGTTAGAGGTCATGGCCAAGGCCCAGCACCCGATCCCGCTGGATGTGGCGTTTCACGTCGCAGCAGGTGAGTTGCTGGCGCTGGTCGGGCCGTCCGGATCGGGCAAGACCACGCTCTTGCGCACCATTGCAGGGCTCTGGACCCCCGCAGATGCGCGGGTCAGGTTGGGTGACAACTGCTGGCTGGACACGAGGGCGCGCGTGAATCTGCCGCCGCATAAACGTCGGGTGGGGCTGGTTTTTCAGAACTATGCGCTGTTTCCGCATATGAGCGCTGTGCAGAATGTCATGGCCGCGATGGATCGCGCTGACCGAGCCGAGGCCGCGCGGCTGCTCGATCTGGTCAATCTGCAGGGCCTGGAAGATCGCAAGCCTGCCCAGCTTTCGGGGGGGCAGCAGCAACGGGTTGCTGTGGCCCGCGCACTGGCCCGACGCCCGCAAGCCCTGCTGCTTGATGAACCCTTTTCCGCAGTAGACCGCGCGACGCGCGAAAAGCTTTACGGGGAAATCATCGCGCTGCGGGCGCATCTGAACATGCCTGTGGTTCTGGTCACGCATGATGTGAATGAAGCGCAATTGCTGGCCGACCGTATGGTCGTGATCCATGCCGGGCAGATGGTGCGCGAAGGGACCACGGCCGAGGTCATGGCAGATGCCGACGCCCTGCGCACACTTGGATTACGGGAACTGGCGGCCATGCTGCCTGCGACACTGGCAGAACATCTGGACGATGGGCTGACGCGGCTTGAGACACCCGCAGGGCCACTTTTCCTGCCCAAGATTGACATTGCGGCAGGCACGCGCGTTCAAGTGCGGATCATGGCACATGACATCATCCTGTCGCGCCCCCGGCCAGAGGGTCTGTCTGCTCCGAATATTCTGGCTGCGACTGTCACGAAAGTGGTGCCGGGGGATGGGCCGGGGATGCTGGTGCATCTTGCGGTGGGCGGGCACATCCTTCTTGCGCGCATCACGAAGCGGGCGGCCGATCAGCTTGCCCTGCATCCCGGCGAGACTGTGTACGCGATCGTGAAATCAATGTCAGTGGCCCGCGATCATGTAACCCGCACGACTGACAGGGCAGGAACACTGCAATCGCCATAATCCTGATGCCCCATCTTGCTGAAAGCTGTTCTCGGTGTCAGCGCTGTTCGGTATCGAGATCTTCGGCGGATTGCAGAAGCAGCACCAATTCCAGCCGATTGTTTCTGGCAGCAGTGTGTGGCGTGATTGCGGGCACCCGGTCCGCATTTCCGGTCACGCGGTGCAGTCGCGCGTCTTGCAAGCCATTTTGTTCCAGCAGCGTCTTTGTCATCTCGGCGCGCTCCAGTGTCAGGCGCCAGACCGGGTTTTCCAGAAAAACCGTCGGGAAACTGCGGGAATGTGCTGTGATGGCGACTTGGTTGCTGACAGTCTGGAAGACATCCACCAGAATGATGGTCAATGTTTCAAGCACCGGGCGCGGTTCCGCTGTGTCGCGCTCGAAAAGCGACCGCCCGTCAAGATCGAAGATTTCGATCAACAACCCTTCATCTGTCATGCGGATGGCAACATGCTCGAAGGCGTCGCCCAACAGTTCATCCATCGCAATGGCCGCTTCAAGCGCTTCCACGACCAGTTCCAGCGCTTCCATATCAGCGCGGTAGCGTTCGCGCGTCGCGATCTGATCGGTGAGCGAATCGACAACTGACAGGGATTCGCCCCACATGATCGAGTCACCGCCCGCCGAGTCCGACCTGACCGCCAACGTGTCAGAGAAGTAATCTGCAATCCCCTTGCGCTGGTCATCTTCAACAGATCCCAGAAGCCACAGCATCAGGAAAAACGCCATCATAGCTGTGACGAAATCTGCATAAGCGACTTTCCACGCACCACCATGGTGCCCATCGCCGGCCACCACGCGCTTGCGCTTGATGATTACCGGCCTGACATTGTCAGATCGTTGCATCTGTCCACCCTTTTTTCACCCATGCCCAAAGTAGCAATCACGGATGAACAAGGTTTTAAGCTGCCCGGCTCTGATGGCGCGCGATCACATTTTTATCAGAACTGTCGTCATTTCGCACCGCTGTCGGGGGATGCGGCGCAGCAGGGGCTGTCAAATGACCGTCAAGGCGTTACTATATGGAAAAAAGAGGCAGTGATGAGCAGACTTTTACTCGCATTTATGGTCGTGGCGACCCTTGCCGCGTGCGGGCGTGGGGGCGGAACATTCTCTGCGCCGCGCAACTTGGACAATGCGTGCCTGTTGGAACGCGAAAGACCACGCTATTTTGCCGCGATGCGCGCAACAGAGCGGCGCTGGGGCGTGCCCTTGCCGGTCCAGATGGCCATTATCCATGCGGAAAGCCGCTTTATCGGGGATGCACGCACGCCTGTGCGCTACACGCTGGGCGTGATCCCCATGGGGCGGCAATCTTCGGCACTTGGCTATTCGCAGGCGCTGGACGGCACCTGGGAAGAATATGTTCAGGAAACCGGCAACCGCCGTGCGTCACGCACCAATATTGAAGACGCGACAGACTTCATAGGCTGGTACAATACCAAGACACGCCAACGCAATGGCATCGCCCTGACCGATGCGCGTAACTTGTATCTGGCCTATCACGAAGGTCATGCCGGATTCCGGCGAGGGTCTTATAATGCAAAGCCATGGTTGCTGGGCGTCGCAGATCGCGTGGCCTCGCGGGCAGCAATGTATGATCGTCAATTACGGGAATGTGGTCGCCGGTGATCGCTCAAGCCGGGCTTTCAAGACCCTGTTACGGATGCATCTCTGCGCCATAGGCCAGCCCTTGCGTCAGACTGTCACAGCAAGATCGGGCAGTTCGAGTAGCTGGATCAATTCGCGCAGTTCTTGGCGGGCGGCGATATGCGACATGGTCAGGCTCTCGCCGGAGACATCATTCAGGTCCAGAAGCGTCAGCCCTTTCGGGAACAGTTCTCGGAAGATCACGCGTTCACTGAAACCAGGGGCCAGCCGGAAGCCGATGCGGCGCGACAATTCTTCCAGCGCCGCGCCGACCTTGCGCTTGTTATGCATCGCAGTCGTGCCCATCCGGTTCCGGAGCACAACCCAATTGAGGGGCTTCAGCCCGGCTTCGGCACGGGTCTGGCGGGCTTTCCAGACCATTTCCGAATAGATCGAGGGGGCCAGTACCTTGCCCGTCTCAGGGTCGATCCGGGCCAGAAGGTCGAAATCAATGAAACTGTCATTGATGGGCGTGATCAGCGTATCGGCAACAGAATGGGCAAACTGACTGAGCCGCGTGTAAGAGCCCGGACAATCAATCACGATATAATCGCTCTCGCCAGATGCGACTTCCAGTGCAGCGCTCATGCGCGCATCATGCAGCGCAGGGCCGTCGGGCAGATCGAAGCCTTTCGCATCGGGCAGCGGGTAGAAGTGCGGGCCGGGCAGCGTCAGGCCTGTGCGGGCGGTCCAACTGATCCGGTTTTCGATGTAGCGACCGAAGCTCAGCTGCCGGACATCAAGATCCATCGCGCCGACGCGCAGCCCCATCCGCGAAAGCGCGACCGAGACATGCATCGAGACTGTGGATTTGCCCGATCCGCCCTTTTCATTCCCGACGACGATGATATGCGCCATGCCTGCTGCTCCTGTCCATGACGGCTGGGTTCTGCAATGTTCTAGGCCCATCCTGATGTGGTTGCAAGGCGCGACGGGGGACCGCAAAACTCTGTTTTCAAACAAAAAAGGCGCAAGGTACCCCTTGCGCCTGCGACTTCTTCATTGGCTGGACAATCAGAATCCAAGCCCTGCATATTTGTTCTTGAACTTCGACACTTTGCCGCCCGTGTCGAGCAGACGCGAACTGCCGCCCGTCCAGGCCGGGTGCACGCTGGGATCAATATCAAGCGAGAGCGTGTCGCCTTCCTTGCCCCAGGTGGACTTCATCTGAACCACAGTGCCATCGGTCATCTTGACATTGATCAGATGGTAATCGGGATGCGTATCGGCTTTCATCGCAGCGCTCCTCAGGCTTTCGTCTTCATCGGACGGTAGTTGGTTTTCTCGGCGATCCGGGCAGATTTGCCGCGACGGTCGCGCAGGTAATACAGTTTCGCACGGCGCACGCGCCCACGACGGACAACAGTGATGCTGTCGATATTGGTCGAATAGAGCGGGAACACACGTTCCACGCCTTCGCCGAAGGAAATCTTGCGCACAGTGAACGAGGCCGCGATGCTGTTGCCGCCTTTGCGGCCAATGCACACGCCTTCAAAATTCTGCACGCGCGAGCGGGTGCCTTCGGTCACTTTATAGCCGACGCGGATCGTGTCACCGGCCTTGAAATCCGGAATGTCCTTGCCGAGCGCTGCGATCTGCTCGGCTTCGATTTGGGCGATCAGGTTCATCGCGGGTCCTCTGTGTTCGCTGCGGGTTGTCCCACATGGTGATGCTGGCCAAGAGCTCTGATCTTCGACCGGGTCCGCTTGCTTCGCGCCCGTCAGAGGTAGGTCATGCTTGTCGTCGCGCCTTGGGCGGTCCGTTTGCCTGCCGAAGCTGTCATGGCAGAGCGCCCATCTGTCTGACCTGCCCGAGTCGCCCCGGCCAGACCATACGCGGTCTTTAGGGGGAACAGCAATTTCGGTCAAGCAGGCAAAAGCCCCGCACAAGATACGGGGCCTTCACTGTCGCTATTTACGCGAGTGCCGCTTTCGCCTTGGCCACGATCTGACCGAAGGCATCGGGTTCGTGCACGGCGAGATCGGCCAGAACCTTGCGGTCCACTTCGATCCCGGCCAGACCCAGCGCATTGATGAAGCGTGAATAGGTCAGCGTAGGGTCGATTTCGCGCACAGCCGCATTGATGCGCTGGATCCAGAGCGCGCGGAAATTGCGCTTGCGGGTCTTGCGGTCGCGGGTTGCGTATTGGTTGGCCTTGTCCACCGCCTGCGTGGCCGTGCGGAAATTCCGCGACCGCGCGCCGTAATAGCCTTTGGCCGCCTTTACGACCTTGCGATGGCGGGCATGGGTGACTTTGCCGGAGGTAACTCTTGACATGACAGCAGCTCCTTAGCGGTCGTAGGGCATGTATTTCTTGACGATACGCGAATCCTGATCCGACAGGACCGTGGTGCCGCGCGCGTCACGAATGAACTTCTTGGTCCGTTTGATCATGCCATGGCGTTTGCCGGCCTGACCTGCCTTGACCTTGCCAGAAGCGGTCATGGAGAAGCGCTTTTTCGCGCCCGATTTGGTCTTCATCTTGGGCATTTCAAACTCCTTTCAGGTGGAGGTTGGACCCTGCGACTCGGCATGCCACATTGGCCGGACGCATGGCTTCGAGCGCGCCCGATACCGCAGAACCCCGCGCGCTGCAAGGCCCGCGCTAGAGATTTGCAATCAGGCGGGCGATCAGTGCAATGGTCAGATCGGGGATGTCATTCAAGCCAAACGGCCCCGCATCTCTGGTCAAGGCCACATAGGCAATCAGCGCTGCAGAGCCCAGCAACAGCACCCCGGCCAAGACAGGGCGGCGATTATGCGCCCAGGCCCCGATCAGGCTGACAAAGCCGAGCGGCGCCAGATAGACGCCCAACAAAAACAGTATCTCAGCGTCCATCGGTCCCCGTCTCGCGTGATGGGCGCAAGGCTACTCGGGTTCCCCTGTCACGATCAAGTGTTCCGCGCAGGGAGCGACACGCAGGATATTGGTTGTCCCCGGCTGATTGAAAGGGATCCCCGCTGTGACCAGGATCTGGTCGGTTTCTTTCGCGAATTCGTATTTGCGCACGACCCGCACCGCATTGATCACAGCTTTCTTGAAGCGCTCGACCTCGCCCGAGATGGTTTCGCAATGCACACCCCAGACCAGCGAGATACGCCGCGCGACGGGCTGGAAATGGGTGATGGCGATGATCGGCACATGCGGGCGCTCGCGCGCGACCAGAGACGCTGTGGTGCCCGATTGGGTGTAACAACAGATCGCCGCGATATCCGTGGTTTCGGCCAATTCGCGCGCTGCCGACACAATCCCGTCGGCGATCGTCTGATGCTGGACCTTGCGCGAGGAGTCGATGATCTCGATATAGGTGGGGTCATTCTCGACCTCGATGGCGACATTGTTCATCGTGGTGACGGCTTCGACCGGATATTGCCCTGCTGCCGATTCCGCAGAGAGCATGATCGCATCTGCACCTTCGTAGATGGCCGTCGCCACATCCGAGACTTCGGCCCGCGTGGGCATCGGGCTTTCGATCATGGATTCCAGCATCTGTGTCGCCACGATCACAGGTTTGGCGGCCGCGCGCGCGCGGCGCACCAGACGTTTCTGGATCGGCGGCACATTCTGCACCGGCAGCTCGACCCCCAGATCACCTCGTGCGACCATGATCCCGTCCGAGACCGACAGGATTTCGTCGAAAGCTTTCACCGCGGCAGGTTTTTCGATCTTCGACAGGATGGCCGCGCGGCCCTGCGCCAATTCCCGCGCTTCCATCACATCCGAGGCCCGCTGCACGAAGGACAGAGCCAGCCAATCGACACCCAGACGACAGACAAATTCCAGGTCGCGGCGGTCCTTGTCAGAAAGCGCCGCCAGCGGCAGCACCACATCAGGCACATTCACGCCCTTCCGGTTCGAGATCGTGCCCCCCACAGTGACAGTGCAAAGCGCGTGTTCCGGGCTGCACTCTTCAACGCGCAGGCGAATCTTGCCGTCATTGACCAGCAGTTCCGAGCCGGGCTCGAGCGCCTTGAAAATCTCGGGATGGGGCAGGTTCACGCGTCCCAGATTGCCGGGTGTCGGGTCCAGATCCAGGCGGAAGCTCTGCCCTTCCACCAGATCGACAGCTTCATCCGCGAAGGTACCCACGCGCAGTTTCGGCCCCTGCAGATCGGCCAGAATGCCGATTGGACGGCCCAGATCCGTCTCGACCTGCCGGATGATGGCATGGCGGGCCGCGATGTCTTCGTGGGTCCCGTGACTCATGTTCAGGCGAAAGAGATCCGCCCCGGCTTCGAACAAGGCCCGGATCATTTCATAGCTGGAAGAGGCCGGACCAAGCGTGGCCACGATCTTGATCATTCGGTGGCGGCGCAGCGGTGTGGTCATGCGAGGTCCTTTCACACATGGGAACGCGGGTAATGAATGGCATAGCCGAGGAGAAAGCCGCGTCGATGGCAAATCGAAGGCGTTAGCGCAAACACCTATCAGCTTCGCCCAGAGATGCAAGCCGGGTGGCGCTTGACGAACCCTGCAATAGGTCGCAGATATCCGATAGATCAAGGAGGAATTGATGGACGAACAAACCCGTTTGGAACTTGAAGCTGCTGCTTTCCGCAAATTGCTGGCGCATCTGAGCCATCGGACCGATGTCCAGAATATCGACATGATGAACCTGACCGGGTTCTGCCGAAACTGTCTGTCGCGCTGGTATCAGGAAGCGGCCAATGCGCGCGGAATCGAGATGGACAAGGCAGGCGCGCGCGAAATCATTTACGGCATGCCTTATGATGTCTGGCAGGCGCAATATCAAACCGACGCTGGCCCCGACAAGCAGGCGGCGTTCAAGAAGGCCTTTGCCGAGAATGTGGGTGACAAGGCGCCGTGATTGACAGCGCCATTGCGTTCTGAACCTCTGGCCCATTTGGCCAGAGGGGCTTTAGGTGTCGCGTGATCAACTCATGGTCTTCAGCATTCTTGGGCGAGCGGAGCCGCTTCGCTTTCTGACCAAAACTGCCCTGTGACCGGCCTGCGCAAGTGGCATGCGCGAGATTTCGTCTCGCCTTTGGTGGTTGGGCTCCCACGCGCGATCACATAAAGCCTCCGGCTGATTTATTCCAATTTCGATACAACGATGGTCAGAGCATCCGAACTAAGTTGGATTTGTGGTCAATCTGCCCCCAGCGCCAAAGAAAATGAAGGGCGAAGACACAGAAGATGCGAGCGATGCATCTGATCAAAAGAGCAAATTTTGTTGACTCGTCGATTAATTTTGGTCATTATTTCGTGATGATTTCATAGGTATTTCACATGGAATTTGGTCTGCTCTTCTTGCTGCTTGGGGTTGGCGCAGTTTTTGCTTTCGGGGAT
The DNA here is from genome assembly GCA_007123015.1 of Natronohydrobacter sp. Lineage (GTDB taxonomy): Bacteria > Pseudomonadota > Alphaproteobacteria > Rhodobacterales > Rhodobacteraceae > Roseinatronobacter. The sequence goes on from SKSL01000025.1 coordinate 13,081, forward strand.
GTGTTGAGTTCCTCGAATTCCCGTGATGACCCACTCGACGACGATGATGATGAAGCTCTGCGTCCAGGCACATCCGGCGATGACGTCATGGTCAGCACAGACGGCGATATCCTGATGGGTCTGGACGACGATGACACGTCCCCAAGCCCTTTCCCCACAGGATTGACGGTCACGGAAGAGGGGCATGGCAATGCAGTGATCGCCCTGACAGATGAATTTCCGGGTGGCGGAAATTACATTGGTGAGACTGCGTTCAACACGCTCGATTTAAGCGCGCTGACGCGGGATATGCGTGTCACGGTATTGAGCGGGGATGTCGTCGCGGTCGAGCCGAGAGATGGCAGCCTTCCTGAGACCACCTTCGAGCAAATCGACCGTGTCATTCTAGGAAACGGGAACGATCTCTTCGAAGGAAGCGAAGGGTCGGGCCTTGTCGAGGCCGTTGCAGGCAATGGCAATGATACGCTGGTCGCCAGCGACAACCGCACTCAGAACATCCTGAGCGGCGCAGGCTTCATGCGCACTGACGGAGATCTAGAGGTCATTGATGGAACAGGCGGGACGCGTATAGTTGGGAGTGCCGGAAACGATATCCTGTCCGGCGGTCTGGGCGATACCCTGACGGGCGGGCCGGGAGCGGACGCTTTCTTCATCTACGGGGTGGGCGCCGAGGGCGCTGGCCCTGCCCTGATTACAGACTTCAACCCTCTGCAAAATGACCGGCTTGTCTATACGCCGGTCAATTTGAACGAGAGCAATCCATCACCCGAGGTCGTGATCCAGCAAGAGGATTTCTCTACGTCTGTTATAGAAAATGGTGAGGTTGTGGTCGTGCTTCAGGGTATAGGCTCGCTTTACACTCCCAGCATAACCATCACCGAGCCTGTCAGAAGGTTGCTAGTATAGCATTCTGGCACCGGATTCAGGCCGCGTCAGATCGCGGCCTTGCGGCTTTCTTCGATATAGATGTCGCGCAGCCGGGTCGCCAAGGGCCCCGGGACTCCGTCGCCAAGTGTCTCCCCGTCAATCTCGACCACCGGCAAGACAAACGTGCTGGCCGAGGTCACAAAGGCCTCATCAGCCGATTTCGCCTCATCTACAGTGAAACTGCGTTCCTCGACCGGCATTTGCGCCTCACGCGCAAAGCGCAGGACAGCCGCACGGGTAATCCCGTGCAGAATGTCGTTTGACAGCGCCCGTGTAATGATCCGCCCATCCTTGATGATATAGGCATTGTTGGACGTGCCCTCGGTCACAGTGCCATCCTGCACCATCCAGGCATCATCGCAGCCCGCCTTGATGGCCATCATCTTGCCCATGCTGGGATAAAGCAGTTGCACGGTCTTGATGTCGCGCCGCCCCCAGCGCAGATCGTCGATCATCGCGACCTTGATGCCCTTCCTCGCTTTGGGGCTGTCCAGCAGCGCCGGGTTGGCCTGCGTGAACAGCACCACTGTCGGGGCCGTGGTTTCCGGGTCCGGAAAGACGAAATCACGATCATTGGGCGCGCCGCGCGTCACTTGCAGATAGATCATCCCCTGATCAAGCCCGTTTTGCGCAATGAGTTGGCGATGCACGTCCAGCCAGCCTTCGCGGTCCATCGGGTTGGCGATGTCCAACTCGCCCAGCGACCGCTCAAGCCGCGTGAAATGGCCGTCGAAATCGACCAGCTTGCTGTCGATGACCGTCGTGACCTCATAGACCCCATCGGCCATCAGAAAGCCGCGGTCGAAGATCGAGACCTTGGCCTCGCCTTCGGGAAGGTAGTCGCCATTGACATAAACGATACGGCTCATGCTCACCATCCTTCGGGCAATTTGCGCACAGCCCCCTGTGCCGCAGATGTTGTCAAAGCCGCATAGGCCCGCAGCGCCGTCGTAACCTTGCGCGGGCGCGGCTTGGCCGGTTTCCAGCCTTTTTCATCCTGCGCCATGCGCCGTGCCGCGATAGTCGCGTCATCGACGGCCAGGTGAATGGTGCGGTTCGGGATATCTATCTCGATCAGATCGCCCTGTTCCACCAGCCCGATCAGCCCGCCTTCTTCGGCTTCCGGGCTGACATGGCCAATGGACAGCCCTGATGTGCCGCCAGAGAAACGTCCGTCTGTCACCAGCGCGCAATCCTTGCCAAGACCCTTCGATTTCAGATAGCTGGTGGGATAGAGCATTTCCTGCATCCCCGGCCCCCCGCGCGGCCCTTCATAGCGGATGATCACGACCTCGCCCGCCTTGACCTTGCCAGTCAGAATACCACTCACGGCATCATCCTGAGATTCGAACACATGCGCAGGGCCCGAAAATTTCAGGATCGACTCATCCACCCCGGCGGTTTTCACAATGCAACCTTGTTCGGCCAGATTACCAAACAACACGGCCAATCCGCCATCCTGACTGAAAGCATGTTCTTTCGACCGGATCACGCCGTTCTCGCGGTCCATATCCAGACTGTCATAGGCCTTGGCCTGGCTGAAGGCTTGCGTTGTGCGCACACCACCGGGTGCAGCCTTGTAGAACTCATGCACTTCCGGGTCTTCCGTGCGCATGACGTCCCACATGTCCAGCGCCATGCCCATGGTCGGGCTGTGCACTGTCGGCAACTCGCGATGCAAAAGACCCGCGCGATCAAGTTCCCCAAGGATCGCCATGATCCCGCCTGCGCGATGCACATCTTCCATATGCACATCATCCTTGGCAGGCGCGACTTTCGACAGGCAAGGGACGCGGCGTGACAGCCGGTCGATATCGGCCATGGTAAATTCGATCCCGCCTTCATGGGCCGCAGCCAGCAGATGCAGCACAGTATTGGTGGATCCACCCATGGCGATATCCAGCGACATGGCATTCTCGAACGCTTCAAAGCTTGCGATATTGCGCGGCAGCACGCTGTCATCATCCTGCTCGTAATAGCGCTTGGCCAGATCGACCACGACATGACCCGCGCGCAGGAACAACTGCTTGCGGTAAGCATGGGTCGCCAGCGTCGAGCCGTTGCCGGGCAGCGACAGGCCCA
>SKSL01000246.1 GCA_007123015.1 Natronohydrobacter sp.
CCGTTGTCCGCCGGGCCGGCAAAGGCCGCAGACTGGCGCGCTCCACATCAATACGTTTGGCGTTTCTGGCGTTGATCCGGCCAACGATCTCGTCGATGAAGCGTCGGTAAGCGCTCAGATCGACTTTGCACATTTTCTGAGGCTACGCGGCGAAGCATAAGGTTTGTGCCAAGCGGCCTCTGCGGTCGGGCGGGCTGCTGAAACAGAGCGGATCAGACCGCGAATCCGCTGTGTTCTGGCCCGGCGGCGTTTTTTCAGCGCAGCGGGCAGATCTGTGGTGTCGCTTTCGTTCGGGTTGAGCGTGGATCGCGGTCATCTTGGGCGAGTAAGGCAAAATCCCTGCAGAAATACCGCATAAAAACATCATCTTACCGCGTATAATGGTGGCCCCTGAGGGACTTGAACCCTCACGCCCATACGAGCAACGCATTTTAAGTGCGGTCTGTCTACCTATTCCAGCAAGGGGCCTAACTCAGTCTCCTATCCACAAGCATTTGGTCTCTCAAGATAAAATTCTCGGCCTGATCTTGGCCCTAGAGACGCCGATACTCATTAAGAACATGTTTTTACTACATAAGTCTGGCCGAAGGAGTAGATTTTAAGCGCAGTTTGTCTACCTATTGCAGCAAGGACCTGCTGCCATTTCCGCTATACGCGATGTGCCGACCAAGGTCACAAGCTCAGTCGGGCGACAACAGCACACCAGAGATCGGTACTAGCGTGACCTGATCCAGCATGCGCCCTGTCCGCCACATTTCGACGGCTTCCATGAAGATCTCATTCGAGGCATCTCCATAGACGACGACATGTCCCATCTGACTGGCCTGAAAAATGGCGCGATCCAGAAACCGGCGCATCGTGAACGCGCTTTCATTCCCGGAATCGATCACGCGAAACACCTCTGCATGGGCGACCTCGGCAGCCTCTGCGGCGCGTGTAGCCTGCGACAGACCACCGGAAAAGGTGATCAGACCATGGCCGTCATCGCGCAGAATCGGCAGAACCTCGTTAAGCAAGCGCGCGTTGCGGGCAAAGCCGCCCTGGGGCAGGTCGATGACCCCCACAGCCATTGGCAGTGCTTCGAAGAATGCTGAGAAGGTCACATCAAGGTCACTTGCTGTAGCCCCGTCGGGAATGGATGTGCCCAGGATCAGGACCTCTTTGCCGTCTTCCCGGTAAATCGCGGCCGCATCAGCGGCGGTCGTGTCCATCGGGTTCAGCGCGACGGTAAATGGGAAATCCAGAGCCGCGAGCGCGCGCCGCATCGCCATCGGCAGACCCGGATCACTCAGGATAAGCGCCATGCGCGGTCCCGAGCGGTCGCCCTCGAACAGGGCATTGCGTTCGAGCGCTGTCAGGTGGGTTGCACCTGCATCGGGCAGGTCCGCGTCCGTGCCGATTTGAGGAAGCCCAAGGCCGGGGGGCTCTGGCTCTGGTGCAGGCTCCGCATCCTCAGACTGTTCCGACATCTGCAGGTCATCAGTCACGGGGGCTTCCGCAAGCCCCGCTTCTTCGGCAGGGGCAGGCGGTGTCGGTGCGGGACCTGCGGTCATATCCCCGTCAGGACCCCGCTCCAGAACAATGCTTGACGGCAGGCGCATGTGGTCCGCTTCAGGCTCCTGCGGTGGAACTGTCGGCGTTGGGTCGGGGCTGAGGTCTGCGGTTTCGGCGGGAGCATCGGGAATATCTGCGGGTCCGGATGTTTGGGGTGCATCGGACAAGGTCTCAGGTATCTGGTCAGGTTCCAGGCTATCTGCGGTTCCAGCGGGCTCTGCGTCTGCACGCTCAGGAATTGCAGTATCTTCGGCGTCTGGCGCAGTGTCCTGTGTTTCAGCTTGCGGCACTGGGCCAGTGTGACGCTCAGGCGGGGGCGCGACCAAACTGGCGGCAACCAGGCCCAGAATGACCACCCCAGATCCCACGCCCAGCCCAGCAAGTAACGAAGTGTTCACGCCCAACCTCATGCCACGGAATGCAGACAGCTTTTTGCTTGGTCTTTGTTATTGCCCACACTGTCCCATAATTTGCTGTGTTGATCAAACAGATTGCCGGTCGTGCCCTTGACCATGGCCGGTTTGCCCGGGCATGTAGGCTTTGACAAGCGAGGCGGATATGAAAGCTGTGAAATGCTGCTCCTGATCGACAATTATGACAGCTTCACCTACAATCTTGTGCATTATTTCGGCGAATTGGGGGCCGAGGTCGTCGTGCATCGCAATGACGCGCTCGATGTGCAGCAGGCGATGGGATTGAACCCGTCCGCGATTGTGCTCTCGCCGGGGCCTTGCGATCCTGATCAGGCCGGCATCTGCCTGCCTCTCACGCTGGCCGCCGCCGAAGCCGGGGTGCCGCTGCTTGGTGTCTGTCTGGGCCATCAGACCATTGGTCAGGCTTTCGGGGGCAAGGTCGTGCGCGCGCCCGAAATCGTTCATGGCAAGCTCGGGCAAATGCATCATGCGGCGCAGGGTGTGTTCCAGGGCCTGCCCTCGCCCTTGATGGCCACGCGCTATCATTCGCTGGTGGTCGAGCGCGACAGCTTGCCCGAATGTCTGGAAATCACAAGCTGGCTGGAAGATGGTCTGATCATGGGGCTGCGGCATCGCGAGTTGCCGATTGAAGGCGTGCAGTTCCATCCTGAAAGCATCCGCTCCGAGCATGGCCATGCCATGCTGCGCAATTTTCTGGATCAAGCGGCAGTGGTGGCGTGATGGAGGATCTCAAGCCGCTGATCGGTCTGGCGGCCACACGACCGCTGACCCGCGCCGAGGCAGAAATGGCGTTCAATCTGCTGTTCGAAGGGCAGGCGACGCCTGCACAGACAGGCGGTTTTCTGATGGCGTTGCGCACGCGCTGCGAAACTGTCGATGAATATGCCGCCGCGGCAAAGGTCATGCGCGCGAAATGCGTGAAAGTGCAAGCGCCCGAGGGCGCGATGGACATCGTCGGCACCGGGGGCGATGGCAAGGGCACGCTGAATATCTCGACCGCGACGGCTTTTGTCGTGGCGGGGGCCGGGGTGACTGTGGCGAAGCATGGCAACCGCAATCTGTCCTCGAAATCCGGGGCGGCAGATGCGCTGGGCGCCTTGGGCATTGACGTGATGGTCGGCGCGGATGTGGTCGAGCGCGCGCTGCGCGAAGCCGGGATCGGCTTCATGATGGCGCCAATGCATCACCCGGCGATGCGCCATGTCGGCCCTGTTCGGATGGAACTGGGGACGCGCACGATCTTCAATATTCTGGGGCCGCTGACCAATCCCGCCGGGGTGAAATATCAGCTGACCGGGGCATTCAGCGCGGACCTGCTGCGCCCGATGGCCGAGACTCTGGCCGCGCTCGGGTCAGAGCGCGCCTGGCTGGTGCATGGTGGTGATGGAACTGATGAATTGTCGATTGCGGCGGAAACGGCCGTGGTTGCGCTGGAACATGGTGCCTTGAGAGAATTCTCGTTGCATCCCGAGGAAGCTGGCTTGCCGGTCCATCCGTTCGAGGATCTGTTAGGCGGCGCACCCGGTGAGAATGCCCGCGAATTGCGCGCTGTGCTGTCGGGTGAGGGGCGCGCGGCCTATCGGGATGCTGTCTTGCTGAATGCTGCGGCGGCCTTGGTGATCGCAGGCAAGGCGTCTGAGCTGAATGATGGTGTGGCGCGCGGGCGTGAGAGCCTTGCCTCTGGTGCTGCGATGCGCGCCGTCGAAACGCTCGCGCGGATCAGCCCTGTGAAATCATGATTTGAGGGAGCGAGATGGCGAGTATTCTGGACAAGATCAAAGCCTATAAGCTGGAAGAGGTTGCAGCCCGCAAAGCCGCGCGCCCCTTGGCCGAGGTTGAAGCGATCGCCCAGGCGGCCCCGGCCCCGCGCGGCTTCGCTGCGGCATTGGCACAGGCGGAAAACACGGGCTACGGCCTGATCGCCGAGATCAAGAAAGCAAGCCCTTCCAAGGGGTTGATCCGGGCCGATTTCGACCCGATCGCACTGGCCCGCGCCTATCAGGCTGGGGGGGCAACCTGCTTGAGCGTGCTGACCGATACCCCCAGCTTTCAGGGTGCGGACAACTTTCTGACTGTCGCGCGCGCGGCAACCAGCCTGCCCGCTTTGCGCAAGGATTTCATGTATGACCCCTATCAGGTGGCCGAAGCCCGTGCGCTGCATGGCGATTGCATCCTGATCATCATGGCCTCGGTCAGTGACGCACAGGCGCAGGACCTGGAAGAGGCGGCGTTCGGTTGGGGCATGGATGTGCTGGTCGAGGTGCATGATGAAGACGAGTTGGAGCGCGCGCTGGCTTTGCGCTCCCCGCTTCTGGGCGTCAATAACCGCAACCTCAAGACCTTTGAGGTGACGCTCGAGACAACCCGGCGACTGTCGAAACTGGTGCCAGAGGGCAAGCGGCTGATCGCCGAGAGCGGGATCTACACACCGGCTGATCTGGCTGATCTGGCAGGCTTTGGCGCGCGCAGTTTCCTGATTGGCGAAAGCCTGATGCGGCAAGCAGACGTTGCCGCTGCCACGCGTGCCCTGCTGTCGGACCCGATACGAACAGAATAGGTGTAATGTGGAAAAACTGACACATTTTGATGCTGATGGACATGCGCATATGGTTGATGTGTCGCAAAAGTCCCACACGGCGCGGGTCGCAGTTGCAGAAAGCAGCGTGCAGATGCAGCCTGAAACCCTTGCCCTGATCACCGAAGGACGGGCCAAGAAGGGCGATGTGTTGGGGGTGGCGCGGCTTGCCGGGATCATGGGGGCGAAACGCTGCGCGGATCTGATCCCGCTTTGTCATCCGCTGCCGATCACAAAAGTCTCGGTCGATC
>SKSL01000081.1 GCA_007123015.1 Natronohydrobacter sp.
GCTGAACTGGTGCTGTAGCAGCGTCGGAATATCCGTCGTGCCCGCATCCACATACATCGCGATCATCGCGACCAGCATCAGCACCGAGCCGAGGAAAGTATAGAGGAAGAACTTGAAGGCCGCGTAGATGCGATCCTTGCCGCCCCAGATGCCGATGATCAGGAACATCGGGATCAGCCCTGCCTCGAAGAACAGATAGAACAGCACCAGATCGAGCGCCGTGAACACGCCGATCATCAGCGTCTCCAGGATCAGGAACGCAATCATGTAATCCTTGACGCGATGCGTGACATTCCAGCAGGCCCCGATGGTGATCGGCATCAGCGCAGTCGTCAGCATCACGAACAGGATCGAAATGCCATCGACCCCCATCTTGTAGGTGAAGCCCATGATCCAGTCATGTTCTTCTACGAACTGAAAATCGGTATCCTGCGGGTCAAACCCAATCAGCAAGATCAGCGACGCCGCGAAAGTGGCCAGTGTTGCCACAAGCGCCACCCATTTCGCGTTCATCTGTGAGGCTTCATCATCGCCGCGCAGGAAGATCGCCAGAATCGCAGCCGCAATGGCCGGCGTGAACGTGATAATCGACAGAAGGTTCAGCATCAGTTCGACCCTCCGGCGAGTGTGACAAATGTAACGATCACGACAATTCCCAGAACCATGGCAAAGGCATAGTGATAGATAAAGCCTGATTGCGCGCGACCCGCCAGCTTGGTGAAGAAGGGAATGACCCCCATCGCCAGCCCGTTGATACCGCCGTCAATCGTGGCCCCGTCACCCTTTTTCCAAAGGAAGTGACCGATGGCCTTGGATGGCCGCACGAAGACCACGTCATAGATCTCGTCGAAATACCACTTGTTGAGCAGGAACTGATAGGCACCAGGGAAGGTCTCGGCCAGTCGCTTCGGCAGCGATGTGTCGCGGATGTAGAACAGGTAGGACAGGCCCAGCCCCGCCAGCATCGCGACAAAGGGCGAAACCTTGACCCAGCCTGGCACATAATGCGCTTCTGTGATCAGGTTGTTGCCCTCGGCCATGAAGATTGCATCGCCGAAATAGGCGCGCACCTGCTCGGTCGAGCCAAAGAACGGCCCGTAGAACACCATGCCCGCCAGAACCGAGCCCACAGCCAGCACAGCCAGCGGGATCAGCATCACGCGCGGGCTTTCATGGGCATGCTCATGCGTGTGCTTGTCGCCGCGCGGCGTGCCCCAGAAGGTCAGGAACATCAGCCGCCAACTGTAGAAACTGGTCAGACCAGCGGCGAAGACCAGCGCAGCAAAAGCATAGGTTGCGCCTGCTGCAAAGACCGACTCGATGATGGCATCTTTCGACACGAAGCCCGCGAAGCCGATCATGGTCAGCGGGATCCCGACACCCGTGATCGCCAGAGTGCCGATCAGCATGGCATAGAAGGTCATCGGCATCTTGTCCTTCAACCCGCCGTAATTGCGCATGTCCTGCTCATGATGCATCCCGTGGATCACCGAACCGGCACCCAGAAACAGCATCGCCTTGAAAAAGGCATGGGTCAGCAAGTGGAACATGGCGACCGAATAGACGCCCACGCCTGCGGCCACGAACATGAAGCCCAGCTGCGAACAGGTCGAATAGGCGATCACGCGCTTGATGTCATTCTGCACAAGCCCGACTGTGGCTGCAAAAATCGCTGTCATCGTCCCGATGAAAACCACAAATGCCATCACATCGGGCGTGAACTCCATCACAGGCGACATGCGCGCCAGCAGGAACACACCGGCTGTGACCATGGTTGCAGCGTGGATCAGCGCAGACACGGGCGTCGGGCCTTCCATCGCATCTGGCAGCCATGTGTGCAAAAACAGCTGCGCCGATTTGCCCATCGCGCCGACAAACAGCAGGACGGCAATCAGATTGGCCGCGTTCCAGTCGGTCCAGAGGAAGCTGATAGTCGTCTCGGCCAGCACTGGGGCTGCAGCGAACAGATCATCATACTGCACCGAGTCGACCAGAAAGAAGATCACCATGATCGCAAGGATCAGCCCCATATCGCCCACACGGTTGACGATAAAAGCTTTCATCGCCGCGGCACCCGCGGATTGCTTGCGGAAATAGAAGCCGATCAGCAGGTAGGAGGCCAGACCCACCCCTTCCCAACCGAAGAAAAGCTGGATCAGGTTATCCGCCGTGACCAGCATCAGCATGGCAAAGGTAAAGAGCGACAGATAGGCGAAGAAACGCGGGCGGTAGCTTTCGTCATCCCGGAAATTGTCGTCATGCGCCATATAGCCGAAGCTATACAGATGCACGAGCGCCGAAACTGTCGTGATCACGATCAGCATCACCGCAGTCAGACGGTCGAGCCGGATCGCCCAGTCGCCGACCAGCGTGCCGCTATCGATCCAGCGCATCAGCGTGATCTGCTGCACCGATCCATCATGCGTGACGAAGATCACCCAGGACAGGAAGGCCGAAAGGAACAGGAGCGCGGTGGCCACGATCTGCGCGGGCCGCTCGCCGATCACGCGCCAGAACAACCCGGCGATGATCGCGCCCAGAAGGGGGGCCAGAAGAACTGTAACTGCCATCGCCTCAGCCTTTCATCACATTGACATCTTCAACATCAATCGTTCCCCGATTGCGGAAGAAGCAGACAAGGATCGCAAGGCCGATGGCGGCCTCTGCCGCAGCGACCGTGAGCACGAACATGGTAAATACCTGCCCGACCAGATCATTGAGGAAGCTGGAGAAAGCCACCAGATTGATATTCACTGACAGCAGCATCAGCTCGATCGACATCAGGATCACGATGATATTCTTGCGGTTCAGGAATATCCCGAAAATGCCGATCACGAACAGGGCCGCCGCCACTGTCAGGTAATGTTCAAGTCCAACCATTCCGGTTCCCTCGTTCCGATATGTGTCAGGGCTTATGCTGCCCGTTGATCCGAGTTGCGCGAGAGGCCTTAGCCCAGCCCCTGCCCCGGCTTTATGTCTTTCAATTCCAGCGTCTTGGCCGGGTCGCGATGCATCTGTTCGACAACATTCTGCCGCTTCACATCCTTGCGGTGGCGCAAGGTCAGCACAATCGCCCCGATCATCGCCACCAGCAGGATCAGCCCGGCAGTCTGGAACAGCAGGAAATACTGGTCATAGATGATCATCCCGAGCGCTTTGGTATTATGGATCTCCAAGGCATCCGGCGTCGGTGCCTGCCGCAGCGCCTGTGCGCTCTGCGATTCTTGCCAGGATCCGAACAAGAGCGCCATCTGCATCAGAAGGACGATCCCCACAATCGCGGCAATCGGGAAATAGCGGGCAACCTCACCCTTCAGCGCTGCGAAATCAATATCCAGCATCATCACCACGAACAGGAACAGCACCGCGACTGCCCCAACATAGACGATGATCAACAGCATCGCGAGGAACTCTGCCCCCAAGAGCACGAACATCCCCGCAGCCGAGAGAAAGGCAAGGATCAGCCAGAGCACCGAATGGACCGGATTGCGGGCAATAGTGACCAGAAAGCCCGCACTGAGCAATGTCACCGCGAAAGCGTAAAAAGTGATATCGGCGATCCCCATGTCCCTCGGGTTCCTTTTATCATTGGCGGGGCATGTCGCCCCAAGTCTTGCGTTCAGCGATAGGGCGCGTCGATTTCCAGATTGCGCGCGATCTGCGCTTCCCAGCGTTCGCCATTCTCAAGCAGGCGATCCTTGTTGTAGAACAGCTCTTCGCGCGTTTCGGTCGCGAATTCGAAATTCGGCCCCTCGACAATCGCATCCACCGGGCAGGCTTCCTGACAGAAACCGCAATAGATGCATTTCGTCATGTCGATATCGTAGCGCGTTGTGCGCCGCGAGCCGTCTTCGCGCGGTTCGGCATCGATGGTGATCGCCTGCGCCGGGCAGATCGCTTCGCAGAGTTTGCAGGCAATGCAGCGTTCCTCGCCATTGGGGTAACGGCGCAGCGCGTGTTCACCCCGGAAACGCGGGCTCAATGGGCCTTTTTCATGCGGGTAATTCAACGTCGGCTTGGGCGCGACAAAGTACTTCATCCCCAGCCCAAAGCCTTTGATGAAATCCGTCATCAGCGTGTACTTGATCGCGCGGTTCCAGTCGAAATGTTTCATCCCTTCACCCCCAATTTGTCCTCGATATGCTCAACGCGCTGATCGATTGAGCGGATGTACCCGCCCAGTCCGAACAGCACGCCTTCGATGGATTGACTGCGCAGTGTCAGGTCATCCACCTTGGTTTCAAGCCCGTCGATCCGATGTGAAAACTGCTCTTCCACCTTGCGGATATCTTCACGGATCAGCCGCAACTGCTCCAGCACAAGATTATCGACGTTCTCGCTCATCCTCAGCCCCCGATTGCCCAACGGGCCCAGAAGCCGCCCATCACCTCGAATTTCGCAAGGAAAGCGATCAGCACGACCCAGCCCAGCGAGAAAGGCAGGAACACTTTCCAGCCAATGCGCATAAGCTGGTCATAGCGATAGCGCGGCACAATGGCCTTCACCATGGCGAAGAGGAAGAAGAAGAAGGCCATCTTCAGGAACATCCAATGGAACCCGTCCGGCAGGCCCGGAATGGGCGACAGCCAGCCACCGAAGAAAAGCAGGCTGATCAGCGCGCACATCAGGAAGATGGCGATATACTCACCAGCCATGAACAGCAGATACGGGGTCGAGCCATATTCCACCATGAAGCCCGCCACCAATTCCGATTCAGCTTCCGGAAGATCAAAGGGCGGGCGATTGGTTTCCGCCAGGCAGGAGATGAAGAACAACAGCACCATCGGCAGATGCGGCAGCCAGTACCAGCCA
>SKSL01000286.1 GCA_007123015.1 Natronohydrobacter sp.
AGTCAGAAAACTGCCAGCTTGAACAGCCCCCCCCGGCCCCACCGAGTCAATAGGACGCACCCTCACCCAACAACTTCGCCCGGGGTCTTGCCCCTGTTACGCTTCGGCTTGCCCTCGCGTGATGATGCATTGGCGCGGATGGAGCAAACGGGCGCAGATGTGCTCTTCTCGGATCAGGGCACGACAGTCATTCTGGCCAATACGCAACTGGCCAGTCTGGATGCGGATGCACTCTTGTTCTTCTGATGTATGGAAGGTGCCAGCCGTGCAGCTGTGGCGGGACATAAAGATTGACATCGCCGCATTGAGCAAGCTACGTCACCCTCCATTATCAGATCGCTCTTCAATGCCGGGGAGGAGATTCGGCCTTGCCATTCGGTTGCAAGGCACGAACAAGGCGAAGTAACCAGAATGGCTGCGACATTTCAAGCGTCGCCATCGGTCAACCAGGTCGAATTTTGCTTGCCTCTGGGCGAAGCAATGTTTTGGCAGCATTGGAGCACAGTTGCAAATCGGTACGCCTAGAAGGTTCCCATGCCACGCTGCGAAGCGCGCATGATGGCGCTTTCATGCAAAAACTTCAGACAAAAACGGCAATAAACGGTCCATGCCAAACAGAGGTGCCGATTTCCTCCGAAGCCCCGGGAAAGGCGCGCCGGGAATCTGACTAACTCGACGATTCATTACGCACTAATTGGACAATCAATGGCGCATGTTTTTGACTATTCCGCATCCACAACGGGGCTGGGCGGCAGCCACAATCTGAGCAACCTTTTCGGTATCTATAGCGGTACTTTTCTTCCTGCCGAGTTCTGGACCCCCTTGGGCACTTTGCAGGGCGTCATCAGCTATCTGTATGACGATTATGACAGTGCTGGAAATCCGGTTGCCACGGAAGGCAGCTTTCGGATGCATCTGGATGGCTGGGGCGGCTATCTTTCGCAACAGCTGTCTCCCGCCGCTGAGGCCTATTTGCCGCGTTTCTGGTCTGGTGATCCCGACATTGACGCATCCCAGGCGTTCTTTACAGGCGCGGCGCAACTGACGTTGTTCAGCTTCTATACCGGATATCTGCGTATCGAAGGCTTGCCGACCCTTTCGCGCAGTTTCGGACCGCTGCCCAGCGCAACTTTCCCAGACATTTATCTTGCAAATGAGTTCGTATCCGGCGCTATCGAAGCTGCCAATGCGAACCATCTGGCCCGATTGCAGCCCATCCTTCCGGCCACACTGGCCAGCGGTGGGCCGATCATCAGCGAAAATTTTGGCCCCGATCCGGTCGCAGGCAGTGTGCGGCTGGTCTATACGCCAGACCCGACCACCCAAATCACCTTCGGGGACTGGATCCAGCTTGATCCCTCTGGAACGCGGGATGGATATACAGCGCAGCTTGAAGATACCCGCAGGCTGTTCGCAGATGAAGATGTCACCATTATGCTCACTGATGGGGATGACAGATTTTTTGATACGGGCACAGGCTTCGCCGCGCGAAATCTGCGGATCGAGGCAGGGGCCGGCAATGACACAATCAGCTTGCTGGGCGATGACTATGGCGCGCCGGCGTCTTTCGGTTCCGTGCCGCTACATATCTATGTTGATGGCGGACCCGGTGATGACTGGATCGAGGTAAGAGTGAAAGGCACTGCAACGCTGATCGGCGGCGCGGGCAATGACACGATTATCGGCGTCGATATGGCAACCAGTCCACCCGGATATATGGAAGCCTATGGTGGGGATGGCGATGATTTTATCTATGGCATCGCCAATGGCCGCAACCTGCTCCATGGCGATGCTGGGGATGATTTTATTCAGGGCGGGTTCAATTCGCATGATACACTCTATGGCGGTGCTGGAAACGATACGCTCTCGGCAGGGAACTACTACGATTTTCTTTCCCGCCAGAACATCTATTCCACAGTCGGGGTCTGGATGGATGGCGGCCCCGGCGATGATGCGCTATATGGCGGTCAAGGCAATGACACGATTTACGGCGGGGATGGTGACGATTGGATCGCAGGCGGGCGCGGCAATAACCGGCTCTATGGGGGCGTTGGACTTGATACCTATTCCCTGTCGCTTGGAAATCCTACAGAGATCGGCTCGCCCTTCGGTGATACACTTATCTTCGATACAGGCGGTGTCATAGAATTCGCGCCTTGGATGGCCGCAGATCTCGACCTGTCGCAGCTCAGCCGCGTTGGTGATGACCTGATCATCGGAACGCTTGGGCGATCGAGCGTTACGATCTCTGACTACTACAGGAACTCCACAGGTTGGAGCACCTCTGGCAGCGAAGGGCATATCGATTTTGCGCGTGCGGCCAGTTTGCCCAATCAGGCTATCATTGGTTCAGAACGCGGCGACCGGATCAAGGGCGCGGGCATGGCCGATACCTTGATAGGCCGCGCGGGCAACGACATGCTCTTTGGCGACGGGTTCTTTGCGGCCTACGAGCTTGATCTGGCCCGCGCGATCTACCGGCTCTATCAGGCCACCCTTGACCGTGCGCCGGACGCAGGCGGTCAGGCGGGCTGGACCGGGCAGCTGGCCACAGGGGCCAATACGCTTCTGGGGGTGGCCGCGGGCTTTGTGGGCAGTCAGGAGTTGCTGCGCGCCTATGGCGGGCTCGATAATGAGGGCTTCGTGACGCTGCTCTACCAGAACGTGCTGGATCGCGCGCCTGACGCAGGCGGGCTGGCAGGTTGGGTGGCCGCCCTCAATGACGGGCAGTCTCGGGCGCAGGTGGTGCTGGGCTTCTCGCAATCGGCCGAATTCATCAATGCGACCAACGCCGCTGCGACCGATTTCACGCTGGCCCGCGATCCGGCCTTCTGGCAGGGCGATGTGTTCCGGCTGTATCAGGCCACGCTGGGCCGTGAGCCAGATATTGGCGGGTTCAAGGGCTGGGCCATGAACCTTGCCAATGGCACGCCCTTTCTGACCGCTGTCGCAGGCTTCGTGAACAGCCCCGAGTTCCAGAACATCTATGGTCCCCTCGACAACGAGGCTTTCGTCACGACGCTCTATCAGAACGTGCTGGGCCGGGCGCCGGATGCTCTGGGATTGCAGGGCTGGACGGGTTTGCTGGCGGGCGGCATGTCGCGGGCGGAGGTGGTGCGCGGCTTCTCGCAATCAGGCGAGTTCATCAGCGCCACAGCCCCGGCCTTGCGCGACTGGATCCGGGCGCAGGGGGTGGATGATGTGCTCGACGGGGGCGCGGGCACCAACGAGCTGTGGGGTGGTCTGATGGCGGATGTGTTCCGCTTCCAGCAGGTGGATGCGGGCACGCATCGGGTGCAGGATCTGGAGCCTTGGGATTATCTCGATTTCCGGGGCTTTGGCTTCACTGCGGCCGATGACGCGCGCGCGCAAATGACCCAGCGGGGTGCCGATGTGGTCTTCGAGGATCAGGGCACGACTGTCATTCTGGCCAATACGCTACTGGCCGCACTTGATCCGGACGTGTTCCTCTTTGCATGACACAGACGGCGCGCGCGGCTATGGGGTCTATCCCAACAAAGCTACGTAATGCGACATAGGATTATGCCTGCGCTCTGACCCGTATGGGCGTTTGCATGCTGGTTTCGAATTGACGTTCGATGGCTGAGATAAGATCTCTGCATGCTCGGGCGAGGTGCAAAGATGAGGGCAGCGCCTGCCGGGATGAAGGGGACCGTCGTACCAGTGATGAGGGACGGAAAGGGTCCGGGGGACCCTTTCCGGGCCCCGAATGCGTAAGCCCCCGGACAGGCAGGCGCTGCCCGGCGTTACCGCCGGGCAGGACATCTTTGTCAGCTGCCGCGTAATGTAGAGGTCTCTGAAGTTGTTTCGCCGTTTTGCAGTTTTTCTGTCACTTCGGCCTGCTGATTTTCAGAGAGAGCGGAAGGGCGTCCGAGCGGTTTGCCAGATGCCTTTGCGCTGTCCTTGTCGGAAGGGATCAACCTCTGAGTTTTACCTGGCCGGTTCGTGCCGGCCAGCTATGTCGCCAAGGGCGACAATTTGCTTGACCTCGGACGGCGTGTCGCCTAGAGCTACACCATGAAGAAGATCAGCTATACGAAAGCCGCGATCAGGGTTTTGCGGCGAATGCCCGCGAACACGGCCAAGCTGATCCGCACCAGAATCAAGGCATATGCGACAGACCCGGCCTCGTAGGCAAACAACGTCAAATCCCTGAAAGGCCGAGAGGGGGTCAGGCTTCGGGTCGGGGATTGGCGGGTGATCATGGACGATCAGGGCAATGTTTTGGCTGTGCTCGACATTGGACCACGGGGCGACATCTGCGACTGGAAGGGAATGACATGAACGAAATGGTGACAATCCCGCGCGAAGAATATGACCGCTTGCGGGCGGCGGCAGAAGAACTCGCTGATTTGCAAAGCTACGACCGCGCCAAGGCTGCTCTGGCGGTAGCCGAAGACGAATTGATACCCATGGAATACGCGAACCGCCTGCTGAACGGGGACAGCCCTCTGCGCGTCTACCGCGACCTGCGCGGGATGACGCAAGCTGCCCTTGCCGAAAAAGCGGGCGTGAATCGCGTAACCGTGGCCGAGATCGAGACGGGCCGAAAGCAGGGCTCCGTTGCAACTCTGCGCGCCTTGGCTGGCGCGCTTTCGGTTAGTCTGGATGACCTGACCGAGTAGGGGCGGCCCAAAGTGGACGACCGGCCAATTTTGTTTGAAGCGACGCGGCATCCTACAGCATACACTTTGGGTGAGGCCCATTTGTGAGTGATTCGCTGTTGGCTGTGCGGATACCGCAATGTCTTTTGGACAAGAGCGGCGAGAAGGA
>SKSL01000275.1 GCA_007123015.1 Natronohydrobacter sp.
GGCTCGGGCTCTGGTTCAGGCTCGGGCAGGGCGGCGATTTCCGGCTCCTCGACGGGCTCCGGCGCGGCCTCTGCGACGGGTTCAGGCGCATCTAGCAGGGCAGGGCGCGCCGCTGCATCCACTGGATAGACCTGATCCAGATAGTCCAGCCCATTGCTGACAAAGGCATCAGCGGGAATGGCCCCTTCAGCGCGCAACTGTCGGCGCACTGTAAAAGCGTCGGTTTCCGTATCGAATGGGCCAATGCTCAGCGCATACCAGTTGCTGGGCAGCAGGAAGCCGCTGACATTGCCCAGCCGCTCTTCCAGCAAATCCGCGCGCTCGAGTGTCGTGTCGATGTCGCGATGGGCCTCGATCTGCACCCAGCGTTGCTCTTGTCCTTGCGCAGGGGTTGCGATAGTCATCGCGATAACCGAGGCTGAGGCAGCAAGCCCTCCCAGACGCCGAATTCCTGCCAGCATTCCCTGAACCCTTTCAAGTTATCCTTTGGCCGTGCATCCGTGTCGCAGAGACAGGTTTGTCCGTTGACCCTGTGCAGCAGCTTGCCTATTGAGACGCAGCTTTAAGAAAAACTGCACATATGACAAGAGGCGGCCATGGCCGAAGCCCCTGAAATACGATCACAAAAACCCCAGTGTTTTCAGGAGATCATTCTGAGGTTGCAGAATTACTGGGCCGCGCAGGGCTGCGCTGTGTTGCAACCCTATGATCTGGAGGTCGGCGCAGGCACGTTTCACCCTGCCACCACCCTGCGGGCGCTGGGTACCAAAGCCTGGGCCGCCGCCTATGTCCAGCCCTCGCGCCGCCCCACGGATGGGCGATATGGCGAGAACCCCAATCGCTTGCAGCATTACTATCAGTATCAGGTGATCATCAAACCCTCGCCGCCCGATCTGCAGGATCTTTATCTCGGCAGCTTGCGCGCCATCGGAATTGACGACGCGCTGCACGACATCCGCTTTGTCGAAGATGACTGGGAAAGCCCCACGCTGGGCGCCTGGGGTCTGGGCTGGGAAGTCTGGTGCGACGGGATGGAAGTGTCGCAATTCACCTATTTCCAACAGGTTGGCGGGCATGATTGCCGTCCTGTATCGGGCGAATTGACCTATGGGCTGGAGCGTCTGGCCATGTATGTGCTGGGCGTGGATCATGTGATGGACATGCCCTTCAACGCGCCCGATGCGCGCATCCCGCTGACCTATGGCGATGTGTTCCGCCAGACCGAGCAGGAATATTCACGGCATAATTTCGACGGCGCAGATACCGAAAAACTGTTCCAGCATTTCAAGGATGCCGAGGCCGAATGCCAGCGCTTGCTGAGCTTTGACGCGTCCGACCCGAAACTGCGCAATCGCGCGAATATCATGGTCCACCCCGCCTATGACCAATGCATCAAGGCGTCGCATCTCTTCAACCTGCTCGATGCGCGCGGCGTGATTTCGGTCACAGAGCGGCAGGCCTATATCGGGCGGGTGCGGGCTTTGGCAAAGCTCTGTGCGGATGCCTTTGTGCAGACGGAAGCAGGCGGGGCGGCGACGCATGGTTGATCGGCTGGACAATTCGACCATGGCCCGCATTCTGGCCCGCGCGCAGGTCATCCTGCCCGGAGCGGCCGGGCGCTCGGCTGGTCGCAAGCTGTATCGGCGCCGCAAACGGCATGCCATGGCGCGGTTCCAGCAGATCGCGGCGACGCTCACGCCAGACGACCATGTGCTCGACCTTGGTGCGAATGTCGGGGAAATGACACTGCAACTTGTCAAGACCGGCGCGACTGTGCACGCTTATGAGCCTGATCCGGATGTGTTCGCGGATTTGCAGAAGAACCTGCAGGACGTTCCGAATGTGCGGCTCTATCCGGAAGCAGTTGCGGCAGAAGCCGGCACGCTCGATTTCTTTCGCGCCAGTGAAAAACTGATCGTGGATCGCGATGTGCGCAGGCAATCGGCCTCGCTGTTGCGGGCCTCGCATCATGTCGCGGAAGGCGAGATGCTGCATGTGCCGGTCATTGCCTTTGATACGGCCATCGCGCGCGCGGGCGGGCATGTCCGGCTGGTGAAGATGGATATCGAAGGGGCGGAAACTGGGATCCTGAACCATCTGTTCCCGGTCGGGGGCCAAAACACGGCAGTTGGCTTCGACCATCTCTTTGTCGAGACGCATGAGCGTCTGTTCCCAGACCATCAGTTGGAAATCGAGCGGCTGCGCGTACTGGCCGAGGCCATGGACCATCCCGAGGTAAACCTGTACTGGCCGTGACGACTGACGATCAGCCGCGCGCGCTTTGGGCAGATCGCGCGGGCAAGGCGCGTGTTCAGCTCGCATCGCAGCTTTTGAAAGAGACGCATGATGGGAAAATTCCTGGTGATCCTGCTTCTGATCTGCACTTTGGCGGCAGGGCTGGGCGCGTGGTATTTTCAGACGCGCGCTTTCTATGAGCGTCTTCCTGATCAAGTGGCGGTTCAACTGACCACGCTGGGCGCAAGCAGCCCGCAAGCGTTTCCGATCACGAATTTTCAGGGCATCGACAGTGACAGCTCGCCCATCCGTTTCCGCGCCTGTTTCGATATCGACGTGGATCCTGCCCAACTGACCCCATATGCGCGCGCCACGCCCCTTGTCGCACCAAGCTGGTTCGACTGTTTCGATGCGGGAAAATTGACCCAAGCCCTCGCCGAGGGGCGCGCACAGGCGGTCATGGGCGTGTCCAATATCCGCTATGGCATTGACCGCGTGGTCGTCCTGATGGACGGGCGCGGTTATGCCTGGCAGCAGATCAACCCTTGTGGTGCGGCCCATTTCGACGGGGATCCGGTCCCGCCCGGCTGTCCACCGCCCCCCGAACGCCAAGATGAACGCTAAGAGGCCCTGATGGCTGACCTTCTGATCGAGCTTTTCTCTGAAGAAATCCCCGCGCGCATGCAGGCCGCGGCGGCCGAGGCGCTCAAGAAGCGCATGACCGATGGTCTGGTCGAGGCCGGTCTGACCTATGCCGGCGCGGGCGCTTTCGCCACACCGCGCCGCCTGACACTGACAGTGCAGGGCTTGTCGGACGCCTCGCCCCGCTTGGTCGAAGACCGCCGAGGCCCGAAGGTCGGCGCGCCAGAGAAGGCCATCGAGGGCTTCTTGCGCAGTGCCAATGTGGCGCGCGAGGCGTTGGAGATCCGCGACGACAAGAAAGGTCAGGTCTATGTCGCGCGCGTGGTCACGGAAGGGCGTGCTGCGCCGGCGATTGTGGCAGAGGTGCTGGAACAAGTGATCCGCACCTTCCCCTGGCCGAAATCCATGCGCTGGGGGGCAGGGTCGCTGCGTTGGGTGCGGCCGCTGCAGGCGATCTTGTGCCTGCTCACGCGCGAGGATGGTGCGGAAGTGGTGCCGCTGCAAGTGGACGGGATTGTGTCGGGCGCTGTGACGCGGGGCCATCGTTTCATGGCACCGGATGCGTTTTCTGTAACCAGTTTCGAAGATTACGCAGCGAAGTTGAAGCGCGCTTTCGTTGTGCTGGACCCGGCCGAGCGCGCGGATCACATCTGGAACGAGGCCAGCCAGATGGCCTTTGCCGCCGGGCTGGAACTGGTCGAGGATGGCGGGCTTCTGGCCGAGGTCGCAGGTCTGGTCGAATGGCCCGTGGTGCTGATGGGGCGGATCGAGGGGCGTTTTCTGGACCTGCCGGCCGAGGTGCTGCAGACCTCGATGAAGGAACATCAGAAATTCTTTTCCGTGCGCGACCCGAAATCGGGGCAGATCGTGGCCTTTGTGACCGTCGCCAATCGCGAGACGGTCGATCAGGGCGCGACCATTCTGGCGGGGAACCAGAAAGTTCTGGCCGCGCGGCTTTCGGATGCAAAATTCTTCTGGGACAATGACTTGCGTGTGGTTCTTGAGAAAGGACTTGAAGCAATGGGGGAGGGGCTCGGTGATGTGACCTTCCATAACAAGCTGGGATCGCAGGCGGACCGCGTGGCACGCATCGGAACCCTAGCGCGCGACATCGCGCCGCTGGTGGGGGCAGATGCAGACCTAGCCGCACAAGCCGCGCGGGTGGCGAAAGCGGATTTGCGCTCGGAAATGGTGGGTGAGTTCCCAGAATTGCAAGGGCTGATGGGCAGCTATTATGCGCGGGCGGCGGGGATGCCCGAAGACGTGGCGCGGGCCTGTGTGGAGCATTATCAGCCGCTGGGGCCGTCGGATTCGGTGCCCTCTGCGCCCGTGTCAGTCGCGGTGGCGCTGGCCGACAAGATCGACACGCTGACCGGGTTCTGGGCGATTGACGAGAAGCCTACAGGGTCGAAAGACCCGTTTGCGCTGCGCCGTGCTGCGCTGGGGGTTATTCGGTTGGTGTTGGGGAATGGGCTTAGGATCTCGCTTCTTAAAGTACTAGCGTCGTCACATTTCCAGGTTTGGCTTCAACTTTATGATCCAGGTCACGCAGACAGGGTCAAACGCGTAGCTCAACTAGCCAAAGAAATGGGGATTCCTTTTGATGAAGCTTGGGAGCAACTCAGGGCGATGTCTTCGGCTGCCGAAGAAGCGTCTGACTTTCTTTCAGAGGTCTCGTCAAAGGATGAACAGGATCGTGTTGCAGGCAAAGTTGATGGCTTGGAACTCGATCTCGGCGAAACAGATGCGGCGAAGACACTTCCTTTCTTCCACGACCGCCTCAAGGTCCATCTGCGCGACCAAGGCATCCGCCATGACGTGATCGACGCCTGCCTCGCCATGCCCGGCAATGACGACCTGACGCTGCTGGTCAAACGCGCGGAAGCCCTCAGCGCCTTCCTGCAAACCACTGA